>NZ_JBSFNF010000009.1:0-263947 GCF_053586955.1 Nocardia sp. NPDC003726
AGCGGGGGGGGGCGGGGGGGTGGGGTGGGGGGGGGGCCCGGCCCCCGCCCCTGCGCCGCGCGCGGCGGCCACTCGGACGCGAGCCAAGAGGGGGCCGCGAACACGCCGCGACGCAGTCGCGGCAAATCCAGCACAGTACTGTGGTGAGGCACCTATTTCGAGATGGAGCACAGCAGACGTGACCAGGTTCGACAGCATCGAGCGCGCAGTCGCCGACATCGCCGCCGGTAAGGCGGTCGTCGTCGTCGACGACGAGGACCGCGAGAACGAGGGCGACCTCATCTTCGCGGCGGAGAAGGCCACCCCGGAACTGGTCGCCTTCATGATCCGCTACACCTCCGGTTACATCTGTGTGCCGCTCACCGGCGACGACTGCGATCGGCTCGGCCTGCCGCCGATGTACGCGATGAACCAGGACAAGCACGGCACCGCCTACACCGTCTCGGTGGACGCGCGCGAGGGCGTGACGACCGGCATCTCCGGCGCCGACCGCGCCACGACGATGCGGCTGCTGGCCGACGCCGACGCGAAGGCCGACGACTTCACCCGGCCCGGTCACGTGGTGCCGTTGCGCGCCAAGGACGGTGGCGTGCTGCGCAGGCCCGGTCACACCGAGGCCGCCGTGGATCTGGCGCGTATGGCTGGTTTGCGCCCGGCGGGCGTGATCTGCGAGATCGTCAGCCAGAAGGACGAGGGCCACATGGCCCGCACCGAGGAGTTGCGCGTCTTCGCCGACGAGCACGAGCTCGCGCTGATCTCGATCGCGGACATGATCGCGTGGCGGCGCAGGCACGAGAAGCATGTGGTGCGGGTGGCCGAGGCGCGCATCCCCACCGCGCACGGCGAGTTCATGGCCGTCGGCTATCAGAGCATCTACGACGAGGTCGAGCACGTCGCGCTGGTGCGCGGCGACATCAGCGACGGTGACGACATCCTGGTCCGCGTGCACTCGGAGTGCCTGACCGGTGACGTGTTCGGGTCGTTGCGCTGCGACTGCGGTCCGCAGCTGGATGCCGCGCTGGAGATGGTCGCGGCCGAGGGGCGCGGCGTGGTGCTGTACATGCGCGGTCACGAAGGCCGCGGGATCGGCCTGATGCACAAGTTGCAGGCCTACCAGCTGCAGGACTCCGGCCACGACACGGTGGACGCGAATCTGGAGCTCGGCCTGCCCGCCGATGCCCGCGATTACGGCACCGGCGCGCAGATCCTGGTGGACCTGGGCATCCGGTCGATGCGGTTGCTCACCAACAACCCGGCCAAGCGGGTCGGCCTGGACGGCTACGGCCTGCGGATCACCGAGCGTGTGCCGATGCCGCTGCGCGCGAACGCGGAGAACCTGCGCTACCTGCGCACCAAGCGCGACCGCATGGGCCATGACCTGATCGGACTCGACGAGCTCGACCTCGGCGAGACCGCGCACTGAACTGCGAACCGACTCCGAAAGGCGGACATCGATGAGCGGTACCGGGGTACCGACTTTCGCGCTGGCGGATGCCAAGGACCTCTCCTTGGGCATCGTCGCCTCGCGCTGGCACACCCAGATCTGCGACACCTTGCTGGCGAACGCCGAGCGGGTCGCCAAGGACGCGGGCGTCCAGCAGATCACGGTGGTGCGCTGCGCGGGCGCGATGGAGCTGCCGGTGGTGGCCCAGGAGCTGGCCAAGTCGCACGACGCGGTGGTGGCCCTCGGTGTGGTGATCCGGGGTGACACGCCGCATTTCGAGTACGTCTGCGACGCGGTGACCGCGGGGCTCACCCGAGTTTCGCTGGATGAGGGCACGCCGGTCGCGAACGGGGTGCTCACCACCAACAACGAGCGGCAGGCGCTGGACCGGGCCGGGCTGCCGGACTCCCATGAGAACAAGGGCGAGCAGGCGGCCGCCGCGGCGCTGGACGCCGCGCTGACGCTGCGCGCCCTGCGACAGTCCGCGTAGCGATGCCGGTCGTCCGTATCTTCCGGAGGAACGCGGTCGCGGCCGACGACGCGTCCGAGTGGGACTTCGAGGTGCGGCCCCGGCGCGCGGTGCGGACGGCGTGGATCGCGGCGGTGCTGGTGGCGGCCGCGTTCACGGTGGGCGGTATCTGGCTGCGCAGCGGGTCCACCGGCGTGAACTTCCGGGTGGCCGATCAGATCGCGATGATCGGGATCGGCGTGCTCGGCGCCGCGGCGGTGCTGTTGCTGACCAGGCCGCGCTTGCGCGTCGGTCCGCGGGGCGTGTCGGTGCGAAACATCCTGGGCGACAACGAGTTCCCTTGGGACTACATCCGAGGCGTTTCCTTCCCTGATCGGAAGTCCTGGGCGCGCTTGGAGTTGGTCGACGACGACTACGTCCCGCTGCTGGCGATCCGCTCGAACGACAAGGAGCACGCGGCGCGGGCGATGGCTCGGCTGCGCGAACTCGGCGCGAAGTATTCCGGGAGGAAGTGAGCGGGCGCTGCCCGGTTCGCGCGGGTCCGCGTGGTCGTCTAGCCTCGCGGTCATGGAGCCAGGTGCGTCCGTTCTCGCGGCGGCTTTCGCCGACGATCCACTGATGACCTACTTCTGGCCGAGGAAGCCGCGGCGGCGAAAAGCGTTGCCGCTGTTCTGGGAATCGCGTATCGCGTCGCGCCGAAGGAACGGCCTGGTCGATCTCGCGCACGATGCGGAGGGCACCCTCGCGTGTGTGGCGTTGTGGGAACCGGCGCACGTGGTGTCACCGACGGCGAAGCCGTTGACCTTGCTGCGGGCACTGGGGCCGGGCACGGCTCGGGCGCTGGCCGCGGGGCGGCGAATGGAGCACGCACGGCCGCGGACGCCGCATCTCTACCTGGCCGCCATCGGGACGATGCCCGGTGCGCAGGGCCGGGGACTGGCGACAGCGCTGCTCGAACGGCGATTGGCGGCGGCCGAGCAGGACTGCTTCCTGATCTCGAACACCCGCGGCACGGTGCCGTTCTACGCGCGATTCGGGTTCGAGCCGCAAGGCGAGCTGCCGATCGGCCGGGGTCCGGTCGTGTATCCGATGGTCCGGAGGAGATAGTCCCGGTGGGCTCGGCGATTGCCCGACGTGCCACCGCCGGGACAGGGCGGGCGCTCACCGGACCGCGCCCGCCCGTTCGATCACCGGGTATCGCCGAGGACCGCGCCCTCTCGCCGTGGATCCGCGCCGCCGATCCAACCGTCGGCGCCGTCGCGTTTCAGGGCGCTGAGGCCGCTGGTCTGTGGCGCCACCGAGACCTGATGGCCGAGCTGACGCAGCCGCAGCACCAGGGGGTCGTGGTCGCCGTTGTCGCTGGCGTCGATCGCGGGGTGTTCGCCGCCGATGCCGGTGGACGGAGTGTTGCCGGCGCCGAAGGCGACCGCGGAGACCGCCTGTTGTGGATCCAGACCCCAGTCGAACATGTTGACCAGCGTCTTCACCACGAACTGGATGATCACCGAACCGCCGGGCGAGCCCGCGACATGCGTGAGCGCGCCGCGCGAGCCGTCGGGCGCCTTCCCGAAGATCAGCGTCGGGCTCATGGAGCTGCGCGGGCGCTTGCCCGGCTGCACCCGGTTGGCCACCGGCACGCCGTCGGCCCCCAGCGGATCGGCGTTGAAGTCGGTGAGCTGATTGTTCAGCACGAAGCCGTCGACCAGGTGGAACGAACCGAACGCCGACTCCACGGTGGTGGTCATCGCCGCGGCGTTGCCGTACTTGTCGACCACCGAGATGTGGCTGGTGCCGTGCTCGGGCGGTTGCGGTCCGACGCCGAGCGGCACGGGGCCGAAGTCACCCGGCTGCGCGGTGCCCATGCTGCGGTTCGGATCGATCAGCCCGGCGCGCTGCCGCAGATAGTCGCGATTGAGCAGGGTTTGCGCCGAATTGCCCGGCAGCGGCACGAAATCCGGATCGGCCACGTACTTGTTGCGATCGGCGTAGGCGAGGCGCTCGGCCTCCGAGATCAGATGCACCGCCTGGGCATCGGGTTTGCCGCCGTTGCGGTCGATGCCGTCGGGCCGCAGGGCGGCCAGGTCGAAGTTCTCCAGGATGCCCAAGGTCGCGGCGACGGTGATGCCGCCCGAGGAGGGGTTCGGCATGCCGCAGAGTTCGTGCTCGCGGTAGCCGGTGCACAGGGCGGTGCGCTTCTTCGCCTGGTAACCGGCCAGATCCTGGGTGGTGATCAGGCCGGGAGTGCGCCCGCCGGAGGACCGCCCCGCGGCCGCGACGATGTCCTGGGCGATGGCGCCGGTGTAGAAGGCCTGCGCGCCCTCGGTGGCGACGGCGCCGAGCGTCTTCGCCATCGCCGGGTTGGTCAGTACGGTGTCGGCGGTCTTCGGGCTGCCGTCGGGGTTGAGGAAATAGGCCTTTGCGTCTTCGTCCGCGGCGAGGTCCTTGGCCGACTCCGCGATCTGCCCCGCGAGGCGGGGGCTGATCCGGAAACCCTGATCGGCCAGTCCGATGGCCGGGTCGAACAGCTCGCGCCACGCGGTCTTGCCGTGATCGCGATGCGCCAGTTCGAGCATCCGCAGCACGCCGGGCACGCCGATGGAGCGGCCGCTGGCCCGGGTGCTCGGCTTGGGTTCGGTGCGATCGGTGTCGCTGATCCAGCGCAGATAGTTCTCGGTGGCGGCGGCAGGGGCCGTCTCCCGGCCGTCGTAGGCGTCCACGGTCTTGGTGTTCGCGTCGTAGTAGACCAGGAACGCGCCGCCGCCGATCCCGGACGCCTGCGGCTCGACCAGACCCAGCACCGTCTGGGCCGCTACCAGCGCGTCGGCCGCGGTGCCGCCGTCGCGCAGGACCTCGCATGCGGCCTTGGTCGACACCGGGTTCGCCGTGGACACCGCGAAAGTGTGCGTGCGCACCGGCGTCATGTTCGAACGATAGCCGGACGCTATTTCCGGGTTGGTGCTGAGATCTTTGGTGCCGCTGCCCGCGGGCCCGGCCGCGGAAGCCGTCACCGGCGTGCCGTTCGGCACCGTCTCGCAGACGCCGCCCGCCTGGTCTCCGCCGGACGAACAGGCGGTGGCCATGCCGACGGTTAGTGCGAACGCCGCCGCCGCGGCGACCCGAGTTCCTCGCTTGCGCCCCATGCCGGGACTCTAACGCCCGCTACCGACGGCCGCGCCGGTTTCCTTCCCACCGGCGAAATCGCCCTGGCCGCAGCGTGTGTCGAATCGGGGAGGACCGGGAAGGGGTGTGCGGACCCGCCGGTGCCGCGCGCGCTGCCGGTAGGCTGGCCGAGTGGCGATCGAGGCGGTGCTGTTCGACTTCTCCGGGACCCTGTTCCGCTTGGAGGCCGACGAGTCCTGGTACGCGGAGCTGACCCGCCCGGACGGGCAGGCGTTCGACGTGGACGAGAAGGCCGAGATCATGCGGCGGATGACCGCGCCGGTCCACCAGGTCGTCGAGTTCGACGAGGAGACGCAGTACGCCTGGGACCACCGCGACCTGGACCCGGCGCTGCATCGCAAGGTGATGATGAAGGTGCTGCGCGCGTCGGGAGTGCCCACCGACGAGGACGCCGAACGACTGTACGCCCGGCTGCTGGACCCGCTGGAGTGGACGCCCTACCCCGACAGCGCTGCCGTTCTCGATCTGCTTGCCGCACAGGGGATTCCGGTAGCGGTGGTGAGCAACATCCCGTTCGACATCCGGCCCTCGTTCGCGGCGCGCGGCTGGGATCGGCTGGTCGGCGCGTTCACTCTCTCCTACGAGGTCGGCGCGATGAAACCCGCTCCGGAGATCTTCCGTTCCGCGCTGGGGGAACTGGGTGTGCCCGCGGAAGCCGCTTTGATGATCGGCGACAGCGCCGAGGCCGACGGCGGGGCCGAGGCGCTGGGCAGCCGATTCGCTCTGGTCGAGGCCCTGGCCACCGCCGAGCGCCCGGACGCGCTGCTGACCGCGCTGCGCCGGCACGGTCTGGTGGCGTAACCCGCTCGGCCCGGGCGGGATCGATCGGGTTCATTCGCCGAAGTCCGAGTTGTGCCGGACGTCACCGTGTTACGGTGCGATTCCGGCGTGTTCGCAGGTGCGCCGGACGGTTCGCCTACCAACGGGGGTACGGCTGTGAGCTTGGCGTTCTCCGGTGAGGAGCCCTCCGTCGGCGTGGAAACGGCCATGCCAGACGCGGTTAGGGACGTGCGGGAAGCCGTCGCCGGGATGGCGGGATTCGGACTCGCGTATCCCGTGCTGATGAATCTGACTCGCGGCGGCGACGCGGCCGCGACGGCATCCACCCAGTTCTGCGTCGCGTGGGCGCTGGGCCTGCTCGTGCTCGGATTCGCCGAGGGCGCGCCCGCCGTGCGCAGGCTGACGCTCGCGCTGGCACTGCTGCAGGCGGTGGTCGGGTGCTGGGCGGTCAGGGACCTCGCGACCGTCCCGCCCGTCGTCGGCCTCGTCGCCGCGGGGTACTCGCTGGCCACATCGGCGGCCGTCGTGCACCTGCTGTGCCGCCAGGAAGCCAAGGCGTGGTTCGGCGTCCCCGTGCGCTGACCTCCGCCGGGAGCCGCCGTCGGCCGGGCTGTCGGTCCCGGTCTATACCCTGGATGGGTGGCAGATCCAGCGACGTACCGGCCCGCGCCGGGCACGATCCCCGTCGAACCAGGCGTCTACAAATTCCGCGACGCCCATCGGCAGGTCATCTACGTCGGCAAGGCCAAGAGCCTGCGCAGCAGGCTCAATTCGTATTTCGCCGACGTCGCCGGGCTGCATCCACGCACGAGGCAGATGGTCACCACGGCCGCCAGCGTGGAGTGGACGGTCGTCTCCACCGAGGTGGAGGCGTTGCAGCTGGAATACAACTGGATCAAGGAGTTCGACCCCCGCTTCAACGTCCGCTACCGCGACGACAAGTCCTATCCGGTGCTCGCGGTCACCCTGAACGAGGAATACCCGCGGCTGTTCGTCTACCGCGGCGCACGGCGCAAAGGCGTCCGCTATTTCGGCCCCTTCGCGCACGCGTGGGCCATCCGCGAGACGCTGGATCTGCTGCTGCGGGTGTTTCCCGCGCGCACCTGCTCCAACGGAGTCTTCCGGCGGCATAGCCAGATCGGGCGTCCGTGCCTGCTCGGCTACATCGACAAGTGCTCGGCCCCGTGCGTCGGGCGGGTGAGCGCCGAGGAGCATCGCGCGATCGTCGAGGACTTCTGCGATTTCCTCGCGGGCCGCACCGATCGCTTGGTCCGTGAGCTGGAGCGCCGGATGCACGATGCCGCCGAAGACCTGGACTTCGAACTCGCCGCCCGGCTGCGTGACGACGTCCAAGCGCTGCGCCGCGCGCTGGAGAAGCAGGCGGTGGTGCTCGGCACGGGCACCGACGCCGACGTCATCGCCTTCGCCGCCGACGAACTGGAAGTGGCGGTGCAGGTCTTCCATGTGCGCGACGGCCGGGTGCGCGGCCAGCGCGGCTGGGTGGTCGACAAGTCGGGTGACGCGGTCGACGTCCCGGAGGCGGGCGGGGAGCTCGCCGCGCTGGTCGAGCAGTTCCTCACCCAGTTCTACGGCGAGCAGGTCGCGGTGGCCGAGCAGGCCGCCGACGAGCAGCCCGCCGCCGTGGTGCCCCGCGAGGTGCTCGTGCCCGAGCTGCCCGCCGATGTCGAGCAGGTCCAGCAGTGGCTGTCGGACCTGCGTGGTTCGGCGGTGAAGCTGCGCGTGCCCCAGCGCGGGGACAAGAAGGCGCTGGCCGAGACCGTGCAGCGCAACGCGATGGAGGCGCTGGCCCAGCACAAGCTCAAGCGCGCGGGCGATCTGACCTCGAGATCGCAAGCGCTGCAGGAGATCCAGGACGCCTTGGAGCTGGACACCGCGCCGCTGCGCATCGAGTGCGTCGACGTGAGCCACGTGCAGGGGACCGATGTGGTCGCCTCGCTGGTGGTCTTCGAGGACGGTCTGGCCCGCAAGTCCGAGTACCGCCACTACACGATCCGGGAAGCGGCGGGCGAAGGCCGCTCCGACGACGTCGGCAGCATCGCCGAGGTGACCCGCCGCCGCTTCCTCAAGCTGCGCCGCGAGCGCGACCTGATGGAGCACGAGGATCTCGCCGCGACCGGAGGCGACGAGGACGCGCTCGACCTCACCTCCCGCCCCGGCATCGATCCCCGCACCGGGCGTCCGCGCAAGTTCTCCTACCCGCCCAACCTGTTCGTCGTCGACGGCGGCGCGCCCCAGGTCGCGGCGGCCGCCGAGGTGCTCGACGAGCTGGGCATCACCGATGTCGCGGTGATCGGACTGGCCAAACGCCTGGAGGAGGTCTGGGTGCCCGGCGAGAGCGATCCGGTGATCCTGCCGCGCACCAGCGAGGCGCTGTATCTGCTGCAACGGGTCCGGGACGAGGCGCACCGCTTCGCCATCACGTTCCATCGCAGCAAACGCTCCCGCCGGATGACCGCCTCGGCGCTGGACTCGGTCCCCGGGCTCGGCACGGCGCGCCGGACCGCGCTGGTCACCCATTTCGGGTCGGTGGCCAAGCTCAAGCAGGCCACGGTCGAGGAGATCACCGAGGTGCCCGGCATCGGGTTGGCGACCGCGAAAGCGGTCCTTGCGGCGCTCGAGTCCGAATAGTCAGTCGACAGTGCACCGGAAGTTTCGGTTTCGCGTACGTTGTGTCTGCGGCCGATACCGAAGCCGGTGCGCGATGATCGGAAGGCACCCCAGAGACGGATCCGGTAGGACATGACACGCGTCGAATCGAACAGCAGTGCGGGCAGCCCGCCGACGAGCGCGGGACGAGCGGCCTCGTCCAGCGCCGTCGGCGGGGCGAACCCACAGGTCGAGGTCGTGATCGTGACCGGGCTCTCGGGCGCGGGCCGAGGCACCGCCGCCCGCGTGCTCGAAGATCTCGGCTGGTACGTGGCCGACAACCTGCCTCCCGAGCTGTTCGGGCGGATGGTGGAACTGGGCGCTTCGGCGAAGCCGCCGATCCGCCGTCTCGCATTGGTCATGGACGTGCGCAGCCGGTTCTTCACCGGCGACCTGTCGGTGGTCACCGAGCAACTGCGGGCTCTCGGCGTGCGCACCAGAGTCCTTTTCCTCGAGGCCTCCGACGACGTGCTGATCCGCCGTTTCGGTTTCGCGCGGCGCAGGCATCCGCTGCAGAGCGAGAGCAAGGACGGCACGCTGTCGGCGGGCATCGCCGCCGAGCGAGTGCGCCTTTCGGCCGTGAAGGCCGCCGCCGATCTGGTGATCGACACCACCGAGCTGTCCATCCATCAGCTGCACCGCAAGATGGAAGAGGCCTACGGCGGCGGCGCGCCCACCGCGTTGCAGCTCACCGTGCAGTCGTTCGGCTTCAAGTACGGGGTTCCGCTGGACGCGGACATGGTGTTAGATGTCCGTTTTCTACCCAATCCGCATTGGATACCGGAGTTGCGGGAACATACCGGTCAGGAGACGGTGGTCAGCGAGTACGTGCTGTCGCGTCCCGGTGCGGAGGATTACCTGCGCACCTGCCACCACCTGGTCGAGCTGACCACGAACGGTTACCGCCAAGAGGGGAAGCGATACATGACGGTCGCAGTGGGCTGCACCGGAGGCAAGCACCGGAGCGTCGCGATTGCCGAGGCACTGGGCGAGTTGATGAGCGAGGTCACCGGCGCGGCGGAGGAGTCCGCCGACGTGGTCCGGGTCGTGCATCGAGATCTGGGGCGAGAATGACCGGTTGGGAATCCAATCCCAGCATCGTCGCGCTGGGTGGCGGACACGGGCTGTACGCGACGCTGACCGCGGTGCGGCGGCTGACCAGGAAGATCTGCGCGGTGGTCACCGTCGCCGACGACGGGGGCTCATCGGGGCGGCTGCGCGCCGAGCTGGGGGTGCTGCCGCCGGGTGATCTGCGGATGGCCCTGGCCGCGCTGGCCGAGGACGCCGACGGCGTCTGGACGCGGACCGTGCAGCATCGCTTCGGCGGCACCGGCGCGCTGGCCGGGCACTCCGTGGGCAATCTGATCCTGGCCGGGCTCACCGAGGTGCTCGGCGACCCGGTGGCCGCGCTCGACGAAGTCGCCCGCATGTTGCGCATCACCGGCCGGGTGCTGCCCATGTCGCCGATCGCGCTGGACATCGAGGCGGATGTGTCCGGGCTCGAGGCCGATCCTCGGGTCAGTCGCTGCATTCGCGGCCAAGTTGCCATCGCCACGACGCCGGGTAAGGTGCGGCGGGTGCGGCTGATTCCGTCCGATCCACCGGCCAGCCCGGAGGCGACCTCGGCGATCGAACACGCCGATGTCGTGGTGCTCGGCCCGGGATCGTGGTTCACCAGCGTGATTCCGCACGTCCTCGTCCCGGAGCTACGGGAGGCCCTGGTGTACACCAGGGCGCGGAAAGTCCTCGTGCTCAATCTCGCCGCGGAGCCGGGGGAGACCGCGGGGTTCTCCGCCGAACGGCATTTGCATGTATTGTCCCAGCACGCACCGGAATTCGTCGTCGATGAGGTGCTGGTCGACTCCGGCTGCGTGCCGGAGGGCCGCGAGCGGGAACATGTGGCCAGGGCTGCCGAGCAGTTGCGGGCGCGAGTAACCTTCTCCGATGTCGCCGAAGCGGGAACGGACCGGCATCACCCCGGAAAACTTGCCGCCGCACTGGATCAACTGATCCGGCAACCTCGGCCGCAAATGGCAGGGCTTCGAGTCGAGGGACGGCACATGGGTCAGGATGTGCGTTCCGGGTTGGGTGGAAAGGAGCGCGTCCCGTGGCGATGACAGCCGATGTGAAAGACGAGCTGAGCAGGCTCACGGTGTCGCAGGTGAGTTCCCGCAAGGCGGAACTGTCCGCTCTGCTGCGTTTCGCGGGCGGCCTGCACATCGTCGGCGGCCGGGTGATCGTCGAGGCCGAGGTGGACATGGGGTCCATCGCGCGCAGGCTGCGCCGGGAGATCTTCGAGCTCTACGGCTACGGCTCCGACGTGCACGTGCTCGGCGCGGGCGGACTGCGCAAGACCTCCCGGTACGTGGTGCGCGTCTCCAAGGAGGGCGAGGCGCTGGCCCGGCAGACCGGTCTGCTCGACGTCCGCGGCCGCCCGGTGCGCGGTCTGCCCGCGCAGGTGGTCGGCGGCAGCATCGCCGACGCCGAAGCCGCTTGGCGCGGTGCGTTTCTCGCCCACGGCTCGCTCACCGAACCCGGACGTTCCTCGGCGCTCGAGGTCAGCTGCCCCGGTCCAGAGGCGGCGCTGGCGCTGGTCGGCGCGGCCCGGCGGCTCGGCATCACGGCCAAGGCACGGGAGGTACGCGGCACCGATCGCGTGGTGGTGCGCGACGGTGAGGCGATCGGCGCGCTGCTGACCAGGATGGGCGCGCACGGCACCAGGATGGTGTGGGAGGAACGCAGGCTGCGCCGCGAGGTTCGCGCGACCGCGAATCGGCTGGCCAACTTCGACGACGCCAATCTGCGCCGCTCGGCGCGGGCGGCGGTCGCGGCGGCGGCGCGGGTGGAACGCGCGCTGGAGATCCTCAGCGACGACGTGCCCGATCATCTCGCCGCGGCGGGCCGGCTGCGGGTGCAGCACCGGCAGGCGTCGCTGGAAGAACTGGGCCAGCTCGCCGACCCGCCGATGACGAAAGACGCTGTCGCCGGCCGTATCCGGCGGCTGCTGTCGATGGCCGACCGGCGCGCCAAGGAGCTGGGCGTGCCCGACACCGAATCAGCCGTCACGGCCGAACTGCTCGACGAAGCCTGAGCACGCGTTTTCCGCGATCCCCGCGCCGCCCCCGGGCGCGGGGATCCCGTGTTTCCGCCCCTCTGCCGCTCGTGCTGGTCGGGCGTCTGACCAGGCATCGCGGGCCGTGTGAAAGCCAGGTGCGTGTCGGCGAGGTCACGGCAGGACGTTAGTGTGAGTGGACATCGGAATGATCCGCTGGAAAGTTGAGGAGCGATAACGTGACTGTCCGGGTAGGCATCAACGGCTTCGGTCGTATCGGACGTAACTTCTTCCGGGCGGTGGAGGCGCAGAAGGCGCTCGGCACCACCGACATCGAGATCGTCGCGGTCAACGACCTCACCGACAACGCGACCCTCGCGACCCTGCTCAAGTACGACTCGATCCTGGGCAGGCTGCCCCAGGACGTCTCCCTCGACGGCGACGACACCATCGTGGTGGGCGACCAGCGGATCAAGGCGCTGGCCATCAAGGAGGGCCCCGCCGCGCTGCCCTGGGGCGACCTGGGCGTCGACGTGGTCGTCGAGTCCACCGGCATCTTCACCGACGCCACCAAGGCCAAGGGCCACCTGGCGGCGGGCGCCAAGAAGGTGATCATCTCCGCGCCGGCCAAGGGCGAGGACATCACCATCGTCATGGGTGTCAACGACGACAAGTACGACGGCAGCCAGAACATCATCTCCAACGCCTCGTGCACAACCAACTGCCTCGGCCCGCTGGCCAAGGTGCTCAACGACGAGTTCGGCATCGAGCGCGGCCTGATGACCACCATCCACGCCTACACCCAGGACCAGAACCTGCAGGACGGCCCGCACAGCGACCTGCGCCGCGCCCGCGCCGCCGCGCTGAACATCGTGCCCACCGGCACCGGCGCCGCCAAGGCCATCGGCCTGGTGCTGCCCGAGCTGCAGGGCAAGCTCGACGGCTACGCGCTGCGCGTTCCGGTCCCGACGGGCTCGGTCACCGACCTGACCGCCACCCTGCGCAAGTCGGCCTCGATCGAGGAGATCAACGCCGCCTACAAGGCCGCCGCCGAGGGGCCGCTGAAGGGCATCCTGAAGTACAACACCGATCCGATCGTCTCCAGCGACATCGTCACCGACCCGGCCTCGTCGATCTACGACGCGCCGCTGACCAAGGTGATCGACGACCAGGTCAAGGTCGTCTCCTGGTACGATAACGAGTGGGGCTACTCCAACCGTCTCGCCGATCTCATCGGCCTCGTCGGCAAGTCGCTCTGACGCGCATGGCTGTCAAGACACTCGCGGACCTGCTCGGCGAGGGGGTCGAGGGCCGGGGCGTGCTGGTGCGCTCCGATCTGAACGTGCCCCTCGACGACCAGGGACAGATCACCGATCCCGGCCGCATCATCGCCTCCGCGCCGACCATCAAGGCGCTCGCCGAGGCGGGCGCCAAGGTCGTCGTCACCGCGCACCTCGGCAGGCCGAAGGGCGGACCCGACCCGAAGCTGTCGCTGGCGCCGGTGGCCGCCAGGCTCGCCGAGGAGCTGGGCCGCAACGTGCAGCTCGCCGGTGACGTGGTGGGCCAGGACGCGCTGGCGCGGTCGGAGGGCCTCACCGACGGCGACGTGCTGCTGCTGGAGAACATCCGCTTCGACCCGCGCGAGACCAGCAAGGACGACGCCGACCGGGCCAAGCTGGCCGCGGCGCTGGTCGAGCTGGTCGGCGACGACGGCGCGTTCGTCTCCGACGGGTTCGGCGTGGTGCACCGCAAGCAGGCGTCGGTGTACGACGTCGCGCAGGCGCTGCCGCACTACGCGGGCACGCTGGTCGCGGCCGAGGTGGACGTGCTGGCCAAGCTCACCGAGAATCCGGACCGGCCGTACGCGGTCGTGCTCGGCGGTTCCAAGGTCTCCGACAAGCTCGCGGTCATCGAGGCGCTCGCGCCGAAGGTCGACACGCTGGTGATCGGCGGCGGCATGTGCTTCACCTTCCTTGCCGCACAGGGCCTTTCGGTGGGCGCCTCGCTGTTGCAGGAGGAGATGGTCGACACCTGCAAGCGGCTGCTCGAGCAGTACGCCGACGTCATCCATCTGCCGCGCGACATCGTGGTGGCCGACAAGTTCGCCGCCGACGCGGAGTCGAAAGTGGTTCCGGCGCACGAGATCCCGGACGGCTGGCTGGGCCTGGACATCGGCCCGGATTCGGTGGACCGCTTCTCGGTGCTGCTGACCGAGGCGCGGACCGTGTTCTGGAACGGGCCGATGGGCGTGTTCGAGTTCGAGAAGTTCGCCGCCGGCACCCGCGGGGTGGCCGAGGCGATCGTGACGGCCACCGGCAAGGGCGCGTTCACCGTGGTCGGCGGCGGCGACTCGGCTGCGGCCGTGCGTGCGCTCGGCCTGCCGGAGGACGGCTTCTCGCACATCTCCACCGGCGGCGGCGCGTCGCTGGAGTACCTGGAGGGCAAGGAACTGCCCGGCATCGCGGTGTTGGAGGACTGAGCATGGCACGCAAACCGCTCATCGCGGGCAACTGGAAGATGAATCTCAATCATCTCGAGGCCATCGCTCTGGTGCAGAAGATCGCATTCGCGCTGCCGGAGAAGTACTTCGACAAGGTGGACGTGGCGGTGATCCCGCCGTTCGTCGACATCCGCAGCGTGCAAACGCTGGTCGAAGGCGACAAGCTGCTGCTCACCTACGGCGGCCAGGACGTCTCGGTGCACGAGTCGGGCGCGTACACCGGCGAGATCAGCGCGAGCATGCTCGCCAAGCTGGGCTGCACCTTCGCCGTGGTCGGGCACTCCGAGCGGCGGCAGTACCACAACGAGGACGACGCGACCGTGCTGGCCAAGGCCAAGCAGGCGCTCAAGCACGGGATCACCCCGATCGTGTGCATCGGCGAAGGCTTGAACATCCGCGAGGCGGGCACGCACGTCGAGTACAACCTCGAGCAACTGCGCGGTTCGCTGAAGGGCCTGACGGCGGAGGAGATCTCGAAGATCGTCATCGCCTACGAGCCGGTGTGGGCGATCGGCACCGGCAAGGTCGCCACCCCCGCCGACGCGCAGGAGGTCTGCGGCGCGATTCGCGGGGAACTGGAGAAGCTCGCCTCGCCGGAGGTCGCGGCGGGTGTCCGCGTGCTCTACGGCGGGTCGGTGAACGCCAAGAACGTCGGAGAACTGGTCGCGCAGACCGATATCGATGGCGCACTGGTCGGCGGCGCTTCGCTCAAGGGTGACGAGTTCGCCACTCTGTCCGCCATCGCCGCGGGCGGCCCGCTGCCCTGACCCCGGGCACTACTCGACAGCCCGGTATCGCTGCTCCCGCGATGCCGGGCTGTCGCGCGTTTCCCAGCGGTGAACCGCCGGAGCGGTCCGGTCGTGCGATGATGACGCGGCTCGAATCGCCGGTCGGACAAGGATTTCCGTGATGCCACGCAAGCTGTACGCCGCACTTCCGGTCGCGTTCGTCGCGCTGGCCACCCTCGCCGGTTGTTCCGGAGACACCACGCATGACGAGCACGCTCACCACGACACGGCGTCCGCCACCGCGGCGGCGCAGCCGCCGCAGCAGCAGGACGCCGGGCACCGCAGGCTGAACCAGCTCGTGGGGGAGTGGAAGGGCGAGAAATCGACCTACATCGCGGGTGGCACGGCGGAGAATCCGATCAGGAGCGAGATCGTCTCGCGGTGGGAATGGATCGCCGAGACCGGCGGCAACTTCCTGCGGGAGCAAGCGGAGGGCACCTTCGCGGACAGACCGTACTACCGGCTCGGTCTGCTCGGATTCGCACCGACGGACAACCGCTACGAGTGGACGACCGTGGACAGCGTCACGCCGATGACGATGAGTTACAAGGGTGCCAAGAACAGCGGCGGCGATCCCGATATCGTCATGGCCGGTGAATTCACCGATCCCGGTGTGCTCGGCCCGCAGTTCGTGGGCAAGACCATTCCGATGCGCACGGTGATCCGCCCGGAAGCGGCCGATCGGGTGGTCATGGAGATCTACTTCGCGCCGCCCGGTGAGGCGGAGCGGGTCGCCGATCGCGTGGTGCTCACACGGAGGAAGTAGCGGGCGCGCTCACTGCGCGTGCAGGACCAGGCCTGCGCCGTTGTCGTTGCGCAAGGTCAGCGTGTCGGCGTCCACGGCGGCGGTGGTCTTGCCGTCGAGGGCTTTCAGCACGGCCTGTTCGACTTCCATCACCTCCGGCGAGCACATCATCTTCGTGGTGGCGATCCGGAAAGTGATCCCGGTACCGGACACCTCGGCGCTGCCGGTCATGCGGTTGCATCCGGCGTTGCCGGAGACACCGCCGTCCTCGGCGATGGCGAGCGTGGGCTGCGCCTCGTCGAGGGCCCGTGAGCGGATCTGGCTGTTGTCGGTGATGAGCGCGCCGATCAGCCACGGCGTGCCCTTGACCGGTTTGTCCGGCCGGGCGACCTTCTTGTCGAGCAAGGTCACGGTGCGGTCGGGGCTGTGCAGCATCAGCCGCGCGTCGTCGAGCCGCCAGCTCGGCTCGGAATTCAACAGCCCGCTGAGCCATTCGTCGGCGCCGCGCCGCTCGTCCTCGCAGGCCATGAGGGTGGTGGCCAGACCGGAGACGTGCAGGACGTGCTCATCGAAGGAAACCGCGCCGGTGAATTTGTTGCAGCCCGCGTCCGCGGCGACGCGGCTGTCGGTGAAGCCCAGCGTCAGCGGTCCGCCGCCGGGAATCGGCGTGCCCTGGACATCGGTCGAGATGAAGGTGCGGTCCGCCGGAGTCGATTCGTCGGCGCCCCGCTTCGGTTCGCCGCCCGAGCACCCGGTGATCGCGCAGAGGGCGAGCAGGACGACGGGTCCCAGTCGCGCCGAGTGTGCCACCATGCGGCGATGCTACCGATGTCGTGCCGTCCCACCAGGATTTCGGCGATCGCGGCGGCTTCGCGGGAGGCAACCGCACCTGGGCGGAAACCGGAATGCATGGGATGACTCGCCGCGCCTCGTACTAATATCTGTGCCGTGCACCGGTGCTTCCCCATCACCCCGCCGCCCGCCTCCTGAGCGAGGTGTAGGTATCCAGCGCGCCACCCAGCGGTGAGCGCGCCCTTTTCGGCATCACTGTGCACCTCGCTTCCGCGACCCCCTACCCCTCTCGTCGCAGGAGCGCGAATCTCGATGTCCTCATCTGTGTCCTCGACCGGCCGTTCGGGGCTGGTCCACCTCGTCGGCGCCGGAATCCTCTGGGGTACCGGAGGTCTGCTCGGCACGCTGTTGCACCGGGCCACCGGGTTGTCACCGGTCGCGGTGGCGACCTGCCGGCTCGCCGTCGGCGGGCTGCTGCTGGTGGCGCTGCTGATGAGTACGCGGCGGTCGTGGCCGCGCGACCCGCTGGCGTGGCGGCGGATCGGCGCGGTGGCCGTGCTCGCGGCGGTGTTCCAGGCGGCCTATTTCGCCGCCGTGACGACCTCGTCGGTGAGCCTCGCCACGTTGATCACGATCGGCATGTCGCCGGTGATCGTCGCCGCGCTGGAGCATTGCACCGGAAGACGTGCGGTGGACAGGCTACGGGCGGTAACCATCGGCATCGCCCTCTGCGGCCTGGCTCTGCTGGTCGGCGTCCCGGCCGGCCACCCGGGGGCAGGCGGGTTGCTGGCGGGCGCGGTGCTCGCCTCGACGGCCGCGGCGGCGTTCGCGACGGTCACCGTGATCAACGCCACGCCCGTCCCCGGCCTCGACGCGATGACCATCACGGGCCTGGGGTTCACCGGAGGCGCTGTGCTGCTGGCTCCGCTCGCGGCGGCGAGCGGTGTCGCGTTCGACCCGACGCCGCACGGCGTCGCGTTGGCGCTGCTGCTGGGGCTGGCGCCGACCGCCGTGGCCTACACCCTGTACTTCCGTGGGCTCGCCGCGGCCGGTCCCGGGCTCGCCGCGGTGCTCGCCCTGCTCGAGCCGCTCACGGGAGCGGTGCTGGCGGCGGTGGTCCTGGGCGAGCGCCTCACCGCGCCTGGGCTGGCCGGCGCCGCCTTGCTCATCCTGGCGGTGCTGCTCGCGGCGAGGCAGTCGCGACCGGCGGCGCCCGCGCAGGACACGGCGTCGAGCCGGTGTTCGTCCCGCGACTAAACTCCGGCGGGTGACCACTGCCGCGACGACGCCGATTTCCACCTGGGCGCCGCTGCGTTCTCCGGTCTACCGGGCGCTGTGGGTGGCGCAATTGGTGTCGAACCTCGGCACGTGGATGCAAACCGTCGGCGCGCAGTGGATCATGGTCGATCAGCCCAACGCGGCGGCGCTGGTGTCGTTCGTGCAGACCGCGATCACGCTGCCGGTGATGCTGCTGTCCATCCCGTCCGGCGTGCTCGCCGACCTGCTGGATCGGCGCAGGCTGCTGCTCGGCGCGCAGTCCACGATGGCGGTGCTGGCCATGATCCTTGCGGTCTCGACCGCCACCGGGCACACCACGCCCGCGGTGCTGCTCACCTTGTTGTTCCTGCTCGGCTGCGGCCAAGCGCTGACCGCGCCCGCCTGGCAGGCCATCCAGCCGGAACTGGTCCCGCGCGAGCAGATCCCGGCGGCGTCGGCGCTGGGCAGCATGAACATCAACATCGGAAGGGCGGTGGGTCCCGCGCTGGCCGGGGTGCTGGTGTCGCTGTCGGGGCCGACGCTGGTGTTCGCGCTGAACGCGGTGTCGTTCGTCGGCATCGTCGCGGTGCTGACGGTGTGGCGCCGCCCCGCGACCGATCGGCGGCTGCCCACCGAGCGCCCGCTGGCGGCTTTGCAGGCGGGCACGCGGTTCATCCGGGCTGCGCCCGCCATTCGCCGGGTGCTGTTGCGCTCGATCCTGTTCATCGCGCCCGCCAGCGCGGTGTGGGCGCTGCTGCCGGTGGTCGCGCGGGATCAGCTCGCGTTGTCCTCGTCCGGGTACGGTCTGATGCTGGGCGCGCTCGGCATCGGCGCGGTGCTCGGCGCGGCGGGGTTGTCGCGGTTGCGCGCGTGGCTGACCCCCACGCAGCGGTTGACCGTCGCCGCGATCCTGTTCGGACTGGCGACGGCGGGCAGCGCGCTGCTGCGCGTCGTGCCGGTGGTGCTCGTGCTGCTGGTGTTCGCGGGGCTGGCCTGGCTGCTGGCGATGTCCACCATGAACTCGACCATGCAGTTGCTGCTGCCGTCCTGGGTGCGTGCCCGGGGACTGTCGGTGTACCTGCTGGTCTTCATGGGCGGGCAGGCGATCGGCTCACTGGTCTGGGGTCTGGTCGCCGACGCGATCGGTACGGTGCCCGCGCTGCTGTGGGCCGCGGCGCTGCTGGCGTTCTGCGCGGTGAGCACGGTGTGGCTGCCCATCCGCAACGATCCCGAACTGCTCGATCTCACCCCGTCGGCGTTCTGGCCGGAACCCCAGCTGGTGGTCGAACCCGATCCCGACGACGGTCCGGTGCTGATCCTGCGCAACTACGACGTCCCGGAGGGGTGCGTCGAGGAATTCCTCGCCGCCATGGCCTTCGTCGGGCGATCCAGGCAGCGCACCGGGGCGATGGAATGGCGCCTGTATCGCGACGTCGGGGTGATCGATCGCTATGTCGAGGCGTTCGTCGTGCGCTCCTGGGCCGAGCACATGCACCAGCACCAGGTTCGGCTCACCGCCCAGGACCAGCTGCGCGAAGAGGCCGTCGCGAAGTTCAGCGCCGCCGAAGGGGAGCAGGTGACCCATCTGGTCGCCGTCGACCGGCGCTAGGGTCGGCCGAGTGCCTGATTCGGTGCCGTCGCACCGACCGCATACACTGTCCGGCATGCGGATGTTCCTGGATATCCTCCTGATCATCACCAGTGTGCTGCTGGTGCTGCTGGTGCTGCTGCACCGCGCCAAGGGTGGAGGTCTGTCCAGCCTGTTCGGCGGCGGCGTGCAGTCCAGCCTGTCCGGGTCCACCGTCGTGGAGAAGAACCTCGACCGCGTCACCATCTTCACCGGCGTCATCTGGCTGATCGCCATCCTCGGCATCGGCCTGGAGATCAAGTTCGCCTGATTCCCGCGGTCACCGCGCTCGCTGGTCGAGGCGATGGACGCGCCCGTCGATGTCGGTGAACCCGTAGTACTCGGCGAGGTCGGCCACCGGCCAGGGAAGTCCGGTGCGGGAGCGTCGGCCCGCGTCGGTGGCGAGCGCGACGACGGCGCGGCCGGTGAATCGCGGCGTCTGCGCGTCGCCGAGGTCGAAGGTGCCCTCGCCGGGCAGCGTGACCAGCCGCCTGCCCTCGGCGTCGGCCGGAACCAGTTGCAGCAGTTCGGTATTCACGATGCCAGGCCAGAGCGAGACCACGGTGACCTCGGTGCCGGCGAGATTCTGCGCCATGTCGGCGGTGAGCCGGTCCACGGCGGATTTCGCGACGCCGTACACCGCGTTGTGCATGTACCGGCGCGCGCCCGGCGACGAGATGTTGACGATCAGCCCGCCGGACTCGATCAGCAGCGGCGCGGCGAAGTAGCTTGCCACGTAATGGGATCGCACGCCCACGTCGAACGACTCGTCCCAGGCTGCCGGCGGGACCTCCCAGAACGGCTTGCCCAGCCAGCGGGCCGCGGCGGGGGAGTTGTAGACGTTGTTGACCAGCACGTCGAGTCTGCCGTGTTCGGTGCGGATCAGCTCGAACAGCCGCTCCACCGCGTCGTCGTCGCGGTGATCGCACACGAACGGGATGCCGGTTCCGCCCGCGGCATCGATTTCCGCGGCCGTGGCGTGTACGGTGCCTGGGAGTCGTCCCTGTGCCGCCGAGCGGCCGGTGACGAGCACCGTGGCACCCGCCGCGCCCAGCTCCAGCGCGATGCCCTTGCCGATGCCGCGGCTGGCGCCGGTGACCACCGCGACCTTGCCTTCGAGCCTTTCGGGTATTCCGCTCACGAAACCGGAACACTACCGTGAAACGATAACGTGTTCTAGCTTTTGGAGGTCCGTGTGGAGATGACGCATCGGTTCGTGACGACCGGCGGGGTCCGGATGCACGTCGCCGAGCAGGGAACCGGGCAACCGGTGGTCTTCTGCCACGGCTTCCCGCACACCTGGTACATCTGGCACCGTCAGCTGCCCGCGGTGGCGGCGGCCGGGTACCGCGCCATCGCGCCGGACCTGCGCGGTTACGGACGCACCGATGTCCCGGCCGACCCGGAGGCGTACACCAATCGCGCGGTCTGCGGTGATCTGCTCGCCCTGCTCGACGACATCGGCGCGGAGCGAGCGGTGTTCGTCGGCTTGGACTTCGGCGCGGCCCTGGTGTGGGAACTGGCTTTGCGCGCGCCGGAGCGGGTGCGCGGGGTCGTCGTCCTGAACAATCCGTTCGCGCCGCGTCCGCCGCGCATGCCGTCGCAGCTGTGGGCCAAGGCGGCGGCTCGGCATTTCCTGCACCTGCATTACTTCCAGACCCCCGGCGTGGCGGACGCGGAACTGGGCGCGCGGCCGGGAGAGTTCCTCGCCCGCGTGTACCACGCGCTCAGCGCCGACTACCACTACCTCGACACCTGGCGTTTCCCCGCCGAGGGCACCGGCTACCTCGACGTGCTGCCGCAGGCCCCCGCGCTGCCGTGGCGATGGCTCGGCGCGGACGAACTGGACACGCTGACAGCGGATTTCGAGCGCACCGGGTTCACCGGCGGATTGAACTGGTACCGCAACCTCGACCGCAACTGGGAACTCACCGCCGACTACGCGGACGCGAGAGTCACTGTGCCCGCCTACTTCCTGTACGGCGACCGGGATCCCGACATGGAAGGTTTCAGCGGCCGCGATCCGCTGGCCACCATGCGCGCGCACGTCGCAGACCTGCGCGCGGTGACCCAGATCGCCGACGCCGGCCATCTCGTCCAGTTGGAGCGGACCGAGCAGGTGAACGCGTTGCTCACCGCTCATCTGGCCCATCTGGCCGAGCATCCGGCCGTGCTTTCGGCCTGAGCGAATCCTCCACGGGCTCAGCCGCGTTCGGTGTCGGTGGGCACCGCTATTGTTCGGTGAATGAGTTATGGCCTGAGCATCTACGTCGTCGAGCTGGACCGGATCAAGGGCGCCATCGGGTCCCGGGACGACAAGCTCCGGCGGATGATCGGCGGCCGGTTCAAAGCCCAGCTCACCCATGACGACGACTGGTTCGCCGAGGAGATCGCGGCCGGCGCGCCCACCCGCTACGAGGCGGTGCGCGCCGTCATCGACGGCGGCCCGTTCGACCCCGCCTACGGTTTCCAGTACGGCTACGCCTTCCAGACGATCTGCCAGTTCTACGGCCGCTTCGTGGACAATCGCTACTTCTCGGCGTTCCGCGGCCGCTGGCTCGACCACGTCGACGACGGTCTGGCCACGCTCGGCATCAAAGCGGTCGGCGTCCGATCGTTCATGTACCACTCGCTGCCGCCTTCGCTGCCGCAGCCCGACGAATTGCCCGGCTACGGCGAGTGGACGCCCGAGCAGTGCGCGGAAGCGCTGGTGCAATGGGAGTCGACCACGCCACCGCAACGCGAGGAGGTCGACCACGAGGTGCTCGCCGCCATCGAGTCCTGCGTCGCGTGGATCCGGGAGGCGCAGGCGCGTCCCGGCTGGGGTGTCGCCGGGTTCTTCTACTGACCGCGGGCCTAGCGGTATTCCTCGGCCAGCTTCGGATAGTCCGACCAGCGCGGCAGCGGTTGGTAGTCGAGGTAGGCGGTGAGACGGTCGAGCAGGTACTGCCAGCGCGGGCCGATGGCGCCCGCGTCGGCGGGGCAGACGTGGCGGCGGGTCAGTTCCACGGTGGTGACCACGCCGACCTGGGTCATCCGGACTTCGAGTAGGCAGCCGTCGATGTGCACGACCAATTCGTGCGGCGCCTGGCAGTGGTCGACGCGCACCGCGACCGGGCCCGACACGGGACCGTCGAACAGGTCGATGGTCAGGTTGCCGTTGCCGCCGGAGACCGCGCCGAGCCAGCGGGCGAGCTGGCCGCGCTCGGTGGCCGCCGACCACACCTCCAGCACGGGCTTGTGGAACGACCGCAGATAGTGCAGAAGCACCAGGTCGCCGTCGGCCGTGTGCTCGTGCTCCGGTCGTACCTCGCCGAGCATGGACATCGTGGTCATCGCGAGTCCTTTCCGCTGCTGGTCACCGTGTTCTCACTGTATTTATTTCCACTATTCCCCGGCCGAATCGAGTTTCGCGGAATGCCGGGCTTCGGCGCGCCGCGTTCGCGCGGTGGTCGCCTCGCCCAGCAGACGCAGGGCCGCGGCTTCGATCCGGTCCTCGTCGAGGAGCACCGTCGCGGCGGCCGGACCCAGAGGCACGAAACTGTCCTCGCTGGTCACGCGCGCCGAACGGCCGGTGAAACCGGCATCGATCAGCGCGGCGCACACGGCCTCGGCCACGCCTCCGCTGCGGCGGGTCTCGTCCGCGACGAGGACCCGCCCGGTCGCGCGCGCGTGGCGCAGCAGATCGTGCACCGGCAGCGGAGCGAGCCAGCGCAGGTCGAGTACCCGTGCGTGAATACCGTGCCGAGCCAGACGCCGCGCTGCGCGCAGGCTCATCGGCACACCGTTGGCGAAGCCGACCAGGGTCAGATCGGCGCCGTCACCGTAGACGCGGGCCCGGCCGATCTCGGCGTACCCGGCGGCGGACGGGCGCGCCAGCCACTCGTCGTCGCCGGGACGGTGCAGGTCACGCGTGTGATACAGCGCGATCGGCTCGAGATACAGGCACACTCTGCCGTCCACGCGGGCCGCCGACACGCACGTGCGCAGCATCGCCGCGGCGTCGTCGGCGCGGGCGGGGGAGGCCAGCACGACGCCGGGGATGTCACGCAGCGCGGCCACCGAGTTGTCGTTGTGGAAATGGCCGCCGAAGCCTTTCTGGTAGGCGTATCCGGCGATCCGCACCACCATGGGATTGCGGTAGCGGCCGTCGGAGAAGAACGACAGCGTGGCCGCCTCGCCGCGGATCTGGTCGGCGGCGTTGTGCAGGTAGGCGAGGTACTGGATCTCCGGAATCGGCACGAACCCGGCCAGCGCCGAGCCCAACGCGGTGCCGAGGACGCTCTGCTCGTCCAGCAGGGTGTCGAACACCCGGCGCGCGCCGAACGTCTTCTGCAGACCTTTGGTCACGCCGTACACACCGCCCTTGCGGCCGACATCCTCCCCGAAGACGAGCACGTCGCGATCGCGTGCCAGCATGCTCGCGAGGGTGTCGTTGACCGCCTGCGCGATGGTCATCTGCTCGGTGCGCTCAGCGCCGTTCCGGCGTGGCGCACCGGGGCCGGCGTTCGCGTCCGGGGGGTGTTCGCGATCGTTGTGCGGCAGCGGGCCGGTTCGGAGCGCGTCGGCGCGCACCAGCGCAGGGCGGGCGCGCGCGATCGGGGCGATCACGGCCGCCGCCGAGGCGAGTTTCGGTTCGGCCGAGACGCGTTCGGCGGCCGTGGCGACGCGGCGGCCGATGGCGGCATACCGGTCCAGCACGTCGGCCGGTGTGGCCACGCCGGACTCGATCAGCAGTCGCGCGGTGGCCAGGACCGGATCGCGGGCGAGGTCGGCGGCGATCTCGGCGGGACGGCGGTAGGCGGTTTCGACGTCGGATCCCGCGTGGCCGAGCAGGCGCACGGTCCGCAGGTGCAGGAACGCGGGCGCGCGCCGGTCCCGCACCCACCGCGCCGCGGTGTCGGCGGTGGTCAGCGCGTCGACGGCGGCGCAACCGTCCGCGGCGAACCAGGCCAGGCCGGGGCGGCTGCCGTAGGCCTGCCGAATCCACTCCGGTGGGGTGGGAACGCTGATCCCGATGCCGTTGTCCTCGCAGACGAACAGGATCGGCATGGCGATCCCTTGGCGGGCCGTGTGGATCGCGGCGTTGATCGCGCCGGCCGCGGTGGAGTGATTGGCCGACGCGTCGCCGAAACTGCACACCACCACCGCGTCGGCGGGCCAGGGACACGGGACATCGAGCCGGGCCGCGCGATCGATCGCGAACGCCAGCCCGACGGCGCGCGGGAGGTGGGAGGCGATGGTCGAGGTCTGCGGGATGACGTTGGCGTCGGCGCTGCCGAACACCTTGTGCCGCCCACCGGAAATCGGGTCCGCCGCCGCGGCCACCACCCCGAGCAGGACGTCCCGGATGGGATCGAGCCCTGGCACGCGCCGGGCCCGGTGCACGAAGAACGCCCCCGATCGGTAGTGCAGCAGGGCGGGATCGGTGACCCGCAGTGCGGCCGCGATAGCGGCGTTGCCCTCGTGGCCGGACGATCCGATGCTGTAGTAGCCCTGCCGGGCGCCGCCGAGGCGGCGTGCCGCGAAATCGAGATGCCTGCTCGTCGCCTGCGCTTCGAACAACTCGAGGCATGCCGCGCCGGTGATCGCGCCGGGTGCGATCGGCTGATGCGCCGCGCGGCCGGGGCGCGGCGCGAGTGCGGCGACGGAGGCACGGAACCGCTCGTCCAGCTCGACTGCCTGATCGGTCACCGACCGATCATCTCGTAAACTCCGCCGTTCGTCCGGGATATCTGACGGTGTTCTTACGAAAACCGAGGGTGACGACAGGCGGATTTACGAGATGACAGACAGTAACTCAGCGCAGGGCGGACGCTGCCTCCTGATCGAGCAGCCACGTGGTGGAGTCGATGCCCGTCGCACCCGCCGCAGGCACCTCCACCGGGTCCGCGCCGCCGATGGCCGCGGCCACTGCCTCGGCCTTCGCCGCGCCGCCGACCACCAGCACGACGTGCCTGCTGCGGCGCACCGCGGGCAGGGTCAACGTCACCCGCACCGGCGGCGGCTTCGGCGAATTCGTGACGGCGACGACGAGTTCGTGCGCTTCCCGCACCGCGTCGGTATCCGGGAACAGCGAATTCACGTGCCCCTCGCCGCCCATGCCGAGCAGGTGCAGGTCGAACGCGCCGTGTTCGGCGAGGTGGGCGTGCACCGTCGCGGAGTACTCGGCGGCGGCTTCCACCGGATCGGGGTACTCGCCGTCGGACACGGCCACCGGGTGCACGCGCGCCGGATCCACCGGCACGTGGTCGAGCAGCGCCTGCCTGGCTTGCAGGTCGTTGCGCTCGGGATCGTTCGCGGGCACGAAACGCTCGTCGCCCCAGAACACCTCGACCCGGGACCAGTCGATGTCGCCCGGCGCCTTGCGCACCTGCTCGAGCAGGGCGATGCCGGTGCCGCCGCCGGTCAGCACCACCGACGCCGAACCGCGCTCGGCCTGTGCGGCGACGACCACCGAGACGAACCGGGCCGCTGCGGCGGCCACCAGCGACTCGGTGTCGAGATGCACCTCGACGGTGTCGCTGGGGAACGGCGAATCGGTGTGCTCACTCATAGATCACCCTTTCGATTCCGGCCAGCGCCTCGGCGTAGATCTCGTCCGCGTCCAGCCTGCGCAGATCCTCGGCGAGGCAGTCGCGAGTCTCCCTGCGCGCCAGCGCGATGCGCTGCACCGGTTCGCCGGTGCGGGTCAGCGTGGCGGTGCGGCCGGTCTGCGGTCGTTCGATCGCGATGGAGACGGTGGGCCGATGCAGCTCCACCCGCAGCGGGCCGGTTCGCCTGCGCACGGGGCAGTCCAGCCGCGCGGCCAGCCAGCCGGCCAGCATGTCCAGGGCAGGCTCGTCGCGCAGCCCGGACACCGTCACCGAGTCCACCGGTTCGAACGGCGGCTCGTCCATGGCCGCCGCCAGCAGGGCACGCCAGTAGGTGATCCGGCTCCACGCCAGATCGGTGTCGCCGCTGGCATAGGACTGCAGTCGTCTCTTGATCGTCGCCTGAGGATCGGCCGCGAAGGTGGCGTCGGTGATGCGGCGGCCCGCCAGGCGCCCCACCGAATCCTTGGACGGGAACTCCGGCGCTCCGCGCGGCCACCAGGCGACCACCGGAGTGTCCGGCAGCAGGAACGGCGTGACGACGCTGCTTTCGTGGCTGACCAGTTCGCCTTGCAGCCGCAGCACGATGACCTCGGCCGCGCCCGCGTCGCCGCCCACGCGGATCTGCGCGTCCAGCCTGGTGGGCGCCTCCCGGTCGCCGCGCGCGAGCACCACCACGCGGCAGGGGTGCTCGCGGCTGGCCTCGTTCGCCGCCTCGATCGCGTGCTCGGCCTCGGAGCTGTCGAGCGTGCACACCACCAGCGTGAGCACGCGGCCCATGGTGATCACGCCGTTGCTCTCGCGCAACTTCACGATGCGCTTGGTGACCTCGCCGGTCTTGGTGTCGGGCATGTCGACGATCACGGGCGCCGCCATTCCCGCCCGGTACGGGCGATCATCTCGTCCGCGGACGACGGGCCCCAGGTGCCCGCCTCGTACGGCTCCGGCCTTCCCGCCGCGGCCCAGTGGTCGAGCACCGGATCCAGGATGCGCCAGGACAATTCGACCTCCGCGTTCACCGGGAACAGCGACGGCACCCCGAGCAGCACGTCGAGGATCAGGCGTTCGTAGGCCTCCGGCGAGGACTCGGTGAACGCCTCGCCGTAGCTGAAGTCCATATTGACGTCGCGTACCTCCATGCTGGAGCCCGGCACCTTGGAGCCGAACCGCGTCGTGATGCCCTCGTCCGGCTGCACCCGGATGACCAGCGCGTTCTGGCCGAGTTCCTCGGTCATGGTCTGGTCGAACGGCAGGTGCGGGGCCCGCTTGAAGATCACCGCGATCTCGGTGACCCTGCGGCCGAGCCGTTTGCCGGTGCGCAGGAAGAACGGCACACCGGCCCAGCGGCGGGTGTCGATCTCCAGCCGGATCGCGGCATAGGTCTCGGTCTTGGAGTTCGGGTCGAAGCCTTCTTCCTCCAACAGGCCGACCACGTGCTCGCTGCCCTGCCAGCCCTCGGTGTACTGGCCGCGCGCGGTGGTCTCGTCCAGCGGTTCGATGAGCCTGGTCGCGGAGAGCACCTTGATCTTCTCGGTCTGCAATTGCTTGGGCTCGAAGCTGATCGGCTCCTCCATGGCGGTGAGGGCAAGCAGTTGCAGCAGGTGGTTCTGGATCACGTCCCGCGCGGCCCCGATGCCGTCGTAGTAGCCAGCGCGTCCGCCGAGGCCGATGTCCTCGGCCATGGTGATCTGCACGTGGTCGACGAAGTTGGCGTTCCAGATCGGCTCGTACTGCTGGTTGGCGAAGCGCAGCGCGAGGATGTTCTGCACCGTCTCCTTGCCGAGGTAGTGGTCGATGCGGAACACCCGCTCTTCCGGAAACACCCCGTTGACCAGCGCGTTGAGTTCCTGCGCGCTCTTCAGGTCGTGCCCGAACGGCTTCTCGATCACCACCCGCCGCCAGGGCTTGCGCGCGGCGTCGGGCCCGGTGGTCTGGGCCAGACCGTGAGCGCAGAGCTTGTCGAGCACGAGCGGGAACATGTTCGGCGGAATCGACAGATAGAACGCGTGATTGCCGCCGGTGCCGCGTTCCTTGTCCAGCGTGGTCAGGGTGTCGGTGAGCCGGTCGAAGGCCGCGTCGTCGTCGAAGGTGCCCTGGACGAACCGGATGCCCTCCAGAAGCTGATCCCAGACCTCCTGGCGAAAGGGGGTCCGCGCGTGCGCCTTGACCGCCTCCAGCACCACTTGGGCGAAGTCCTCGTCCGCGTAGTCGCGGCGCGCGAAGCCGACCAAGCCGAAGGCCGGGGGCAGCAGCCCCCGGTTCGCCAGGTCGTAGATGGCCGGCATCAGCTTCTTCCGAGACAGGTCACCCGTGACGCCGAAGATGACCATGCTGCACGGTCCTGCGATGCGCGGAAGCCGTTTGTCCCGTTTGTCCCGCAGCGGGTTGTGCCATTCGGCCGCGTCGGGCCGATCCTCGGCCGCTGTCCCGGCCATCGATCAGCCGTTCCCGGTCGACGCCGACTTCAGCTCGTCGGCGGTGGCCGAAAGCAGCTCCTCCCAGGACTTCTCGAACTTGTCCACGCCCTCGCGCTCGAGCACCGCGAACACGTCGTCGAGGTCGACACCCACCGCGGCGAGCCGATCGAAGACCTCCTTGGCCTCCTCGGCCTTGCCGCTGACCGTGTCGCCACTGATCACGCCGTGATCGGCGACGGCCTGCAGCGTCTTCTCCGGCAGCGTGTTCACCGTGTTCCCGGCGACCAGCTCGGTGACGTACATCGTGTCCGGGTACTCCGGGTTCTTCACGCCGGTCGACGCCCACAACGGCCGCTGCCGATTCGCGCCCGACGCGGCCAGGGTCTGGTACGTGGAGGTGTGCTTGCCGCCGTCGAACACGTCCTGGTACTCGGCGTAGGCCAGACGGGCGTTGGCGATGCCCGCCTTGCCGCGCAGCGCGAGCGCCTCCTCGGTGCCGATCGCCTCGAGCCGCTTGTCGATCTCGGTGTCGACGCGGGAGACGAAGAACGAGGCGACGGAATGGATCTTGGCCGGGTCGTGCCCGGCGACCTTGGCCTTCTTCACGCCTTCCAGGTAGGCGCCCATCACCGCGCGGTAGCGCTGCACCGAGAAGATCAGCGTGACGTTCACGCTGATGCCCTCGGCGATCACGGCCGTGATCGCGGGCAGGCCCTCCTCGGTGGCCGGGATCTTGATGAACAGGTTGGGCCGGTCGACGATTTTCCACAGTTCGACCGCCTGCGCGACGGTCTTGTCGGCGTCGAACGCCAGGCGCGGGTCGACCTCGATGGACACCCGGCCGTCCACGCCGCCGGTCGCCTCGAAGACCGGAGCGAACACGTCGCAGGCCGCGCGGACGTCATCGGTGGTGATGGTGCGGATCGCGGCGTCGGCGTCGGCGCCCTGCGCGGCAAGGTCTTTCAGCTGGCCGTCGTAGGCGTGCCCCTGGCTGAGCGCACCCTGGAAGATCGTGGGGTTGGTGGTCACCCCCACGACGGACCTGGTCTCGATCAGTTCGAGCAGGTTGCCGGATCTGATCCGGTCCCTGGACAGATCGTCGAGCCATACGGACACTCCCGCCGCCGAGAGGGCGGCGAGATTCTCGTTCTGAGCCATGAGCGCTTATCCCTTCACGTTCTCGAGCGTGCGCTGCGCGGCGGCAACGACGGCTTCCGGAGTGAAGCCGAATTCGCGGAACAGGGTCTTGTAGTCGGCGGAGGCGCCGAAGTGCTCGATCGACACGATCTCGCCCGCGTCACCGGCGAACCGGTGCCACGGCATCGCGATACCGGCTTCGACGACGACGCGCGCGGCGATCGCGGGCGGAAGCACTTCGTCCCGGTAAGCCTTGTCCTGCGCGTCGAACCACTCCACGCACGGCATCGACACCACGCGGGTGGCGATGCCCTGCTCCTCCAGCGTAGTGCGGGCGGCGACCGCGAGCTGCAGCTCCGATCCGGTGGCGATCAGGATCACTTGCGGTGTGCCCGTGGACGCCTCGGCCAGGATGTAACCGCCCTTGGACACGCCCTCGTAGCTGGTGCCCTCGAGAATCGGCAGATCCTGGCGGGTCAGCGCCAAGGCGGACGGGCCGTCCTGGTGCGGCGGCTCGGACACCGAGAAGTGCGAGCTGTGCTCGCTGCTGTCGCGCTCGAGGATGGTGCGCCAGGCGTAGGTGGTCTCGTTGGCGTCGCCGGGGCGGACCACGTTCAGGCCCGGGATGGCGCGCAGCGCGGCCAGCTGCTCGATCGGCTGGTGGGTGGGGCCGTCCTCGCCCAGACCGATGGAGTCGTGGGTCCAGACGTAGATCGCGGGCACCCGCATCAGCGCGGCCAAGCGCACCGAGGGGCGCATGTAGTCGCTGAACACCAGGAAGGTGCCGCCGTACGGACGGGTCGGGCCGTGCAGCGCGATGCCGTTGAGGATCGCGCCCATGGCGTGCTCGCGGACGCCGAAGTGCAGGGTGCGGCCGTACGGATCGGCCTTCCACATGCCGGTGGAGATCGACTCCGGCCCGAAGCTGCGCTGGTCGGGCATGGTGGTGTTGTTGGACTCGGCCAGGTCGGCCGAACCGCCCCACAGCTCCGGCAGCACCGGCGCCAGCGCGGCGAGCACCTTGCCGGACGCCTTGCGCGTGGCCATGCCCTTCGGGTCCGGTTCGTAGCTGGGCAGATTCGCGGTCCAGTTCTCCGGCAGCCGCCGCGCGAACAGGCGGTCGAACAGCGCCTTGTTCTCCGGGTTGGCCGCGGCCCACGCGTCGAAGGACTGCTGCCACTGCTCGTGCGCCGCGCGGCCGCGCTCGATGGCTTTGCGGGTGTGCTCGATGACGGCCGGGTCCACGTCGAAGCTCTTGTCCGGGTCGAAGCCGAGGATCTTCTTGGTGGCGGCGACCTCGTCCGCGCCCAGGGCGGCGCCGTGGGCGGTGCCGGTGTTCATCTTGCTGGGGGCGGGGTAGCCGATGATGGTGCGCAGCACGATGATCGAGGGCTTGCCGGTCTCGGCCTTGGCCGCTTCCAGCGCGGCCTCGATGGCGACGACGTCTTCACCGCCCTCGACCACCTGCACGTGCCAGCCGTATGCCTCGTAGCGCTTGGCGACGTCCTCGGTGAACGCGATGGTGGTGTCGTCCTCGATGGAGATCTTGTTGTCGTCGTAGATCACGACGAGATTGCCCAGCTGCTGAGTGCCGGCGAGGGACGACGCCTCGGAGGTGACGCCCTCCTCGAGGTCGCCGTCGGAGGCGATGACGTAGATGAAGTGGTCGAACGGGCTGGTGCCCGGCGCGGCGGCGGGATCGAACAAGCCGCGCTCGCGACGCGCCGCCATCGCCATGCCGACCGACGAGGCCAGGCCCTGGCCGAGCGGGCCGGTGGTGATCTCGACGCCGTCGGTGTGCCGGAACTCGGGGTGGCCAGGGGTGAGCGAGCCCCACTTGCGCAGGTTCTTCAGGTCGTCCAGTTCCAGGCCGTAACCCGCCAGGTACAGCTGGATGTACTGCGTCAGGCTGGAGTGACCGGCCGACAGCACGAACCGGTCGCGGCCGACCCAGCTCGGATCGCTCGGATCGATGCGCATGGTGCGCTGGTAGAGCGTGTACGCCAGCGGCGCCAGGCTCATCGCGGTGCCGGGATGGCCGTTTCCGGCGTTCTGCACCGCCTCGGCGGCCAGAACCCGGATGGTGTCGACAGCCTTGGTGTCCAGATCCGTCCAGTCGTCCGGGTGGTTCGGCTGAGTGAGGGCGCGGATGTCGTCTGTGATCGACACGACCGAGGTTCTCCTGACATTGGTTCGTCGACGGCGGTGGGTTTCTAGCGGCGAAGTTCGCGCGGCAGCTACGGCGTGCTGACCGGGTATACCCACCTACCCTAGATGTGCCCACTGACCGGCACACCATTAACCCTGTGTTGGTTTCCCGGGCCGGGTTTCGCTGCATGTTCGCGCGTGCGCGGCACATGACGGAGAGGCGTACTCGTGATTGCCTCCAGCATGTGCCACTCGTGAGTTCCGGAGCGCCCTGGACCGGGGAGGTGGGGAAGGTCGGAGTGGTGCGTGGGGGCGTCGTGTTGCGGCGGTGTAGTGCGGGGGCGACGGGAGGGGGGAGCGCGGCGGGGGTCTACCATCCTTTGTAGTAGTAGTCGCGCCGCACCGGTCGGAGGGGCGCCGGGGCGGACGGAAGTCCGGCGCGGGCACACCCGTAACCATCGGGAGGAGTGCACTGCTGGTCGATGCCGGATGCGATGCACAGCGTGCGAGGAGAGACAGTGCGGATTGGGCAACAGCCGGGTGGCGATGGTGCGCACGGCTCCTCCGCGACGGCGCTGGCCGACCGGTTCACTGGTCCCGGCCTACCGTCCCGGCTGATGCGGCGGGTGCTGGCCTATATCGCGCTCACCAAGCCCAGGGTCATCGAGCTGCTGCTCGTCGCCACGATCCCGACCATGCTGCTGGCCGACCGCGGCACCATCGACATCCGGCTGATCCTGGCGACCCTGTTCGGCGGCTGGATGGGCGCGGCGAGCGCGAACACGCTCAACTGCGTCGCCGACGCCGATATCGACAAGGTCATGAAGCGCACCGCCAAGCGGCCGCTGGCCAGGGAGGCGGTGCCCACCCGCAACGCCTTCGTGTTCGGCGTCGCGCTCGGCGTCGGCTCGTTCGCCTGGCTGTGGTGGCAGGCGAACCTGCTCAGCGGCGTGCTCGTCGTCGCAACGATCCTGTTCTACGTCTTCGTCTACACGCTCGGCCTCAAGCGCCGCACCTCGCAGAACGTGGTGTGGGGCGGCGCGGCGGGCTGCATGCCGGCGCTGGTGGGCTGGTCGGCGGTGACCGGCGGCATCGGCTGGCCCGCGATCGCGCTGTTCGGCGTCATCTTCTTCTGGACCCCGCCGCACACCTGGGCGCTGGCGATGCGCTACAAGGAGGACTACCGCGCGGCGGGCGTGCCGATGCTGCCGGTGGTCGCCACCGAGCGGACCGTCACCAAGCAGATCGTCGTCTACACCTGGCTGACCGTGCTCACCACGCTCGCCTTGGTCCCCGCCACCGGCGTGATCTACGCGGCTGTTGCGCTGGTGGCCGGAGCGTGGTTCCTGCTCATGGCCCACCAGCTGTACGCGGGCGTGCGGCGCGGCGAGTCGGTGAAGCCGCTACGGCTGTTCCTCCAGTCGAACAACTACCTGGCCGTGGTGTTCTGCGGCCTCGCCGTGGACTCGGTGCTCGGCTGGGACACCGTCGGCAGCTTCTTCAGCTGAGCGCGCCGAGGTAGCCGTCCGGCCGCACGAGCACCCGGGTGCCCTCTGTCGCGGCGTAGGCCGCGTGGGCGTGCCCGTCGACGTCCACCACGTGCGGTCCCGCCACCTGCTGACCAGGGCGCACCACCGCGTACGCGTGCGGCCCCGCCTCCGCTTGCGCGCCGAATGACAGCACCGTCGCGTGCGGCCCCCGGAACAGGTCGAACAACCGGACGGGCCGCCCGGTCTCGTCCTTCACCGGTGCGTCCGGGGCGCGATCGCCTACTGCCAGCGGGGCGCGCTCGGCCGGGTCGCGGTAGCTGATGTTCAACTGCTGGGTCTCCGGTCCGCGCTCCATCGCGTCCTCCTCGCCCTCGACCAGTTTGTCCAGCAGTTCGGAGCTGAGCCCGAGCACATGGGCGGCCACGGTCCTGCGCTCGGCTTCGTAGCTGTCCAGCAGCGTGTCGTCACCGGCGAGCGCTGCGGCCAGCTTCCAGCCGAGGTTGTAGGCGTCCTGGATGCCGGTGTTCATGCCCTGGCCGCCGGTGGGCGGATGCGCGTGCGCGGCGTCGCCGGCCAGGAACACCCGGCCGTCGCGGAAACGCCGCGCGAGGCGGATGTTCGGGCGCCACACGGTGACCCAGGTCAGGTCGGTGAGGGTGACGTCGTCGCGCCCGCAGTAGCGGTCCACGTACTCCTGTAGCAGCTCGAGGCTCGGCTCGGCGTCGCCGGTCAGCGGCGCGGCGAACTGGAACTGACGTCCACCGGGCAGCGGGGACAACGCGATGCCCCGCACCGGCTCGTCGGCGTCGGCGAACCAGTAGCCGAACTCGTGGTCGAGCGCGTCGGCGCGCACGTCGCCGAGCAGCATGCGCAGCGATTCGTCGGTGCTGCCCTCGAACGGGATGCCGAGTGTCCTGCGGACGGTGCTCTTGCCGCCGTCCGCGCCGACCAGGTAGGCGGCGCGCACGGTCTCCCGCGTGCCGTCGCGTTCCAGTGTCGCGGTGACGCCGTCGTGGTCCTGGGTGAAGCCGGTGAGCGCGGTGCCGAGTTCCACCCGCACGCCGAACTCGGCCAGCCGCTCGCGCAGGACGGCCTCGGTGCGGGACTGGCCGAGCACCCACAGGTTCGGGTAGGGGACCGCGGGCGTCGGCTCGACGGGCTCGCTCATCCGCCGTTCGGTGACGAACTCGCCGCCCAGATGCACGCGCATCACCGGCGTCGGCATTCCTTCCGCCAGGACCGCGTCCAGTACTCCCAGGTCGTCGAACACTTCGAGGGTGCGCGGCTGGATGCCGTCGCCGCGCGAGCCCGCGAAGAACGTGGCCGCCTTGTCCACGATCCGGACCGGGATGTCCCGGCGCGCGAGATCGAGGGCGAGGGTGAGGCCGGTGGGTCCCGCGCCCGCGACGAGGACGAGCTGTGTCATGACGTACTCCTGATGAATTGAAATTCAGTGAATGCAAGTTCAGTTTTATGCTTGGTACGTTGCGTTGTCAAGGAGGTGAGGCGGGTGTCGATGAGTCGCAAGGAGAAGTCGGCCGAAACCGAGCAGGCGTTGAAGGCCGCGGCGTTGCGGTTGTTCGCCGAGCGCGGCTACCTGAACACCAAGATCACCGACATCACGAGCGCCGCCGGACGGGCGGCCGGGTCGTTCTACAACCACTTCGCGAGCAAGGAAGAACTGCTGCAGGCGCTGCTGAACGATCTGGCGGCCGCGGGAGACGAGCGCGCGGAAGGTCCCGACCACAACCCGGATTTCAGCGACCCCGACGCGGTGCGCTATCACATCGCCGGGTACTGGACCTTCGCGCGAGAGCACGCGCCCGTGCTGCGAGCGGTGAATCAGGCGGCGCTGGTCAACGAGGAATTCGCGCGGATGGTCGCGCGGTTCGGCGTCCAGCAGCGCGCGGACATCGCCGATCACGTGGAGGGATTCGCCGACCGGGGACTGCGGCTGCCGAGCACGCCGGACGCCAGCCTCGCGATGATGTTCCTGCTCACGCAGAGCCTGCTCGCTGCGGTGGAGGAAGGGAACGTCGAACTGACCGACGAGCAGGCCGTGGATGGCCTGACCCGTTTCGTCTATCGCGGTCTCACCGGCCGCGACTACTGATCCGGCGGTGGACGATCCGCCGGATCGCCCACCGCCGTCGGCTCACGGCAGCAGGACGATGGAACCCGTGGTCTTGCGGCCTTCCAGGTCGCGGTGGGCTCGCTCGGCGTCGGCGAGTGGATAGGTGGCGCCGATCCTGATGTTCAGCGTGCCCTTGGCGATGGCGTCGAGCACGTCGCCCGCACGCCAGGTGAGTTCGGCGCGGTCCCTGGTGTAGTGCGCCAGCGTCGGGCGGGTGACGAACAACGACCCGCCCGCGCTGAGGCGTTGCAGGTCGAACGGCGGCACCGGACCGCTCGCGCCCCCGAAGAGGGCGAGCATGCCGCGCACGCGCAGCGCGGCGAGGCTGGCCTCGAAGGTCGCCGCGCCGACGCCGTCGTAGACCGCAGCCACGCCGACGCCGTCGGTGAGTTCGCGCACCCGGTCGGCGAGTCCGTCGCCGTAGCGCAGCACCTCGTCGGCTCCCGCCGCGCGCGACAGCGTCTCCTTCTCGTCGGAGGACACCGTCGTGATCACCCGGACGCCGCGGGCGGTGAGCAGCTGGGTCAGGATCAGCCCCACGCCGCCCGCGCCCGCGTGCACGAGCACCGCCTCCCCTGGCTCCGGGCGGTAGATGGACTCGATCAGATAGTGCGCGGTCATGCCCTGCAAGAGGGCCGACGCGGCGACGGGAGGCTCGACGCCGTCCGGCACCCGGATGGCGACGGCGGCGGGGACCGCCACCTTCGGGGCGTAGCTGCCCGGCGCGGCGGCCCAGGCCACCCGGTCGCCGACCGCGAACTCGGTGACCTCCGAGCCGACGTCGGTGACGACGCCGGTGCCCTCCGAGCCGGGGATGTAGGGGACCGCCTGCGGATAGCGCCCGGTGCGGATGTAGGTGTCGATGAAGTTGATGCCGATCGCCTGGGTGTCCACCAGGAGCTGATCCGGCGCGATCCGCGGATCGGGCACCTCCACGTACTTCAGGACCTCGGGACCACCGTGTTCGGAAACCTGAATGGCGTGCATGAGATCCAGTTCTACACCCGAGCGGCGGGCGCGGTGCCTACCGGTCGGTAAACTGCGTGCCATGAGTGCTGAAACCGCCACGGCGCCGCAGAAGCTGTCGGGTGCCCTCGTCGAGTCGGTCAAGGGGTTCGTCGCCGATCACGGACGTTCCGCCACGGCCGTGCTCCAGCCGATCGGTCGCGCGGGTGTGCGAGTCACCCTGGTCGGCGCCGACGGTGTGCTCGGTGACCGAGTGGTCCCGGACCTGGAGACGGCCAAGGACCTGGTCGCCACGATCGACGGTCTCACCGAGGCCGACGACTGGGATCGTGAGCTCACCTCGATCGTCACCCCGCGCAAGGGCCACTGGGCCAAGATGGCGGGCTGGGTCGCCAAGCAGGCCCGTTTCCCCAAGGCGCGCAACGAGAAGTGATCGTTGCGTAGCCTGACGCTGCCCGGCCGGATCGGCGCGGTGCTGATCGCCGGGTGGACGGTGCTCGCCGCCGTGGCGATTCCGGCGGCCGCGCAGGCCCCGAACGCGTTGCGCGCCTGCACGCCCGGCGATTACCCGCCGTACTCGCTCAGGGACGACGCGGGGGAGCACCGCGGGGTGGACGTCGATCTCGCGCGCGGTTTCGCCGCGCTGCTCGACCGTCCGATCGAGTTCGTGCCCGTCACCTGGGCGACGCTGAAAACCGACTTCGCCGAACGGGACTGCGACCTCGCGGTCGGGGGCATCTCCGACCTGCCGTCGCGGCGCGCGTTCGCGGACTTCTCGATCACCTACGGCACCGACGGCAAGGCCCCGATCACCCATCGCGCGAACGGCGCGGCGTACTCGACCGTCGCGGAGATCAACCGTCCCGGCGTTCGCGTGATCGCCAATCGCGGTGGGACGAACGAGGATTTCGCGCGCAAGCACTTCCCCGACGCGCAACTCACCTTGTGGCCGGACAATCTGACGATTTTCGGCGAGATCGAGCAGGGCCGCGCCGACGTGTTCGTCACCGATTCGGTCGAGGGCCGCTACCGCGTCCGTCAGCATCCGGATCTGCAAGTGCTGCATCCCGAAGCGCCGTTCGACTCGTTCGGGAAAGTGCTGTTGGTGCGCAAGGACGATCCTGTCCTGGCGGCCTTGCTGGACGCGTACTTGACCACTCAGCTCGCGACGGGGGCCGTGGATCGGCTGTTCGACCAGTGGATCGGGCCGAACGCCCCCGTGGGCTGAGTTCGTGCGCTGACTATCCCGAGGCGACGCTGCCCTCCGAGCTGGAGCCGGCCGAGGTGTTCCGAGCGAGCCGCCACGCCGTCGGGGAAGCGCGCCCGAGTGCAGGCAACGGAGCGGGCTGGTGCGCGTCCGGGCGGGGTGGACAATGCCGACGGTCAGGCGTGGTTGTCGATTTCGGCAATGGGCGAGGGGCGGCATGCGGGGAGGGTGGCTGCGATGGCAAGTAGCTCGGGCCGGCCATCCAGGCCATGTGCGATGCTGGGCGGCGAAACGGGCGGACGGTGGCGAGAGTCGCCGAAACCGGTGGTCAGCTCGGAGCGGTCCCGTCCCGGCGTGGATGCTCGAGAAGCGCTTTCCAGGCCGCCTGCCACGGGAAGAGGGGCAGGCGCGCCTCCCCGGTGCCCCGCTCGTGCGGCTCGCCCTCGCCGATCACGATGGTGACGCCCCACTCGGACAGTTTGCGTATCCCCTCCTGGATCGCCGGAAAGCTGATCTGCGCGCGGTTCGAGTACGGCACACCGACGATCGGCAGGCCCTTGCCGAGCCCTTCGACCAGCAGACCGAGCAGAAGCGTATCCGAGATCCCCGCAGCCCATTTCGCGATCGAATTGCCGGTGAGCGGTGCGGCGATGATGCCGTCGGCGGGCGGCAGCACATCCGGCGTGCCGGGTTCCTTGTACTGGCTGCGCACGGGATAACCGGTCTGCGCTCGGAGCGCGTCGACGTCGATGAACCCGGTTCCCGACGGCGAGGCGATCACACACACCTCCCAGCCGTCGGCCTGTGCCAGGGCGATCAACTTGCCGACATCGCGTGCGGGGGGCGAACCGGTGACGAGGGCGTACAGCACGGGATTTCCGTTGGCGTCCACGTTTTCATGGTGCCACGCCGCCGGAGGGCGGCTCGAGCCCGGTCGAGTCCCGTCGAGCACCGCCACCGGCGTTCTCGGTACTCGGCCGATCTCTTCGATGGACCGATACGGCGCGGCAGGCGAATTTCCCTGGAGGAGCCGATTCGATCTCGACATCGACCGGCAGGCCCTCGGCAATCTTGGTGATGTTCAGATCGCCGCGAGCATTCGACAAGTGGAACCGGACGAGGGTGTTGGCGTCGTCGTCCGGTTCGATCACGCCGGTGCCGTTCTTCGGTTTCCAGCGTCACGCAGTACCGCTGTCCCTCGTCGCCCGCCGCCGGTCCGCCGAAGCCGGATGCGCAAGTCTTGCAATCTACTGTGGCGCAACGGATATGTTGCCCGGAGTCGCAGGTGTGTCAGGAGGGGACCGCGCCGATGCGTTTGGCGAGGCGGCCGAGGTCGCCGGTGGTGAGGTTGCGGTGGGCCGTGCGCATCATGTGGCCGACGAGTTCGCGGACGTGGGTCATGCCGCGCACTTGCTGTGGGGCGATGTGTTCGGCGCGCAGGAGGGCGTGCAGGGAGTTGCGGTAGTCGCGGCGCAGGGCGTGGGCGCGGCCGATCTCGACGAAGTACTGGGCTCGGCGGCCTTCGGCGGGGATGGTCTGCGGGTCGAGGGTGGGGGCGAGTTCGAGGACTTGGCCTGGTTCGCGTTTCTCCATTGCCGCTGACATGCGCCAGAGGATCACGTTCGCGGCATCGAACGTCGGATTTCGGAGAGTCGCGGTTTCCGGGGGAACCTCGTCGAGCCGGGTGACTTGCTGGCTCGCTTCGTTCAGGTGGTCGTCAGGGTCGCCGCCGAGCGCTGCGGTAACGAGCGCGGCCTGCAAGTGCAGCATGCCATAGGTTTCGATCTCGCCACGGCTTCGCACCTCCGGGCCGAGGCGCTCGGCAGCGTTCGTCGCGCCGTCGAGCGCGGCAGTCAATGAGCCGGGGCGGGACAGCAGGATCTGGCTTCGAGTGAAGGCTGCCGTAGCCGAACCCGAAGTGCCACCGATGTTCGCGGTTGCGTGCTCGATCTCTTGTGCTGCTGTCCAAGCCAACGCCGAGTACCCTCTGGCCTTCAAGGACGCGGCTGTCGTGTACGACGCCGCGGCGAGCACGTCCCACGCAGTATCGCGATCGGCTCCCGTCGCATCACGAGCGTGTCGATAGCAGTCGGTGAGTAGAGCAGGCAACAGCGGACCGAGTGCCGCGTAGTCGCACGCGCGTCGCAGATGCGCAGCATGACGTGCTGTCGCCGCGAGTTCGGTGAGGCTGCGGGGTGGTGCAGTCGGAGTGGTATCCCCCCGGGTCCAGAGCGCGGTTTCGATGGCGGGCACCGCGGCGTGGAACCCGGCCGACGACGGGTCGAACCGGTCGTCCTGATCGCCGGTCAGATCACCGACCGCGACGCCGAGCGCTTGGGCGAGGGCGTGCAGGGTCCGCCGCGAATCGATGGGGCGCTCACCGTTCTCGTATTTGGCGATCGCGCCCCGGCTTACGCCGACCCGATCGGCCAGCACTTGCTGCGAGATCCCGCGGCGCGCGCGAATGGCACGCACCTGTCGGCCGATGTACCGGCCCTCGTCGTTCCCCTGATCCTCGCTCATCGGCTCTCCCTCGCCGGATGCTGATCGAAACCCCATGCTAGACGCGCCGCCAGGTGTCCCGCACCGGGACAACGCGGGTTCGGCAGCCCGCCAAGCTGTCGCGAGCACTCGCCCTCGGGACGGGCACGTCGGTGCGCGCGACAACGGTCGCGCGACAGGCGCGGGTGCTCACAACGCGATGAGCAGGGGAAGGCAAAACGTGATGCGGGGAGTGGCAGTCGATTTCGCGTGGAACGACACGTTCGTGAAGCGGCACGGTGACGCGATCGCGACGGTGGCGATCGGTGATCGAAATGAGCTCGGTGCCATTCGCGCGGTGTCGGCGTCCGCGCCCGGCTCCACGCTATCCCTACCGGATCACCTGTCTCGCAACGGTTTCCGGGCGCGAGTCGTCCAGTGCCACGCACATCGACTTCGCCGTCGCCGTCCGCGAGTCGCCGATCGCAGCCAACCGCGCCTCGACATGGTGGCGTCGCGACCGCTGCGCGGACGTGAGCGGCGCACGGTGGCCGCGCACCGGCTCGATCGTCCCGGCACGGTACGGGAGGGCACGCGGTGAGCGACCCGTGCCACCCGTCGGCCGACACCCCGGCCAGCCGGTGCCGTTTCTACCGACAGTGCGGGCTTCCGGCGGCCGTGCAACCGGAACTCGGCCGCATCATCGTGCCCGCGGGCCGAGTCGGCGCGATCACCATGCCCGCTCGGCTCGGCCAGGAGGTGAAGGCGCTGTTGCAGCTCCGGCGGTCCGCGCTCGGGCCGATCATCTCGCATCCTCGCTCGAAGCGCTGGACCTATCTGGTACGGCCGGACCTGCCCGACGAAGTCGCCTTGTTCGCCGAGCTGTTCCGGCTGGACGTGTCGGTCGCGCGCCGCGGTGCGCAGATCGCCCTGCCGTCGCCCGCCGACCGGTCGCCGTGCTTCCGCGTGTGGGTGGAACCGCCGCGCGATACGTTCCGGCCGTCGGGTTCGGTCGTCGTCGCGGCGATCCGGGTACGCGCGGGACGCCGGTGGTGACCGGGCCGCAGCAGCGGTCGCCGCGCCCGGAAGAGCCCGATGTCCATGTCTCGGTCCAATTCCACGACGTGCGCCTGAGCTTCGCGGCCTGTGCGAGCGCTGCCGCACTTTTCGTCCAGGAGTGGCGCTCCCGCCACTATGCGGACGCGGCCACGGTGCTCCCGGACGATCCGACGGGCCTGCCCCGCCTGCCGAACGAGCGGTTGTTCCTCGACCCGTGAGCAGTGGGTCAGCCGGGGAGTGGACGCGGCCGCGTCTCCGAGCGCCGAGACGGGCTTGACGGGAAGTCGCGCTGCCCGTGCAACCGGAACCCGGCCGCATCGTCGTGCCGCTCGGCTGGGCCAGGATGGGAAGGCGCTGACGCAGGTCCGGCGGTCCGCGTCCGGTTCCCGTCCTGGCCCAACTCGTCGCGTCACCCTGCTTATGGGCGGTCCCGGTTGGGCTGTTTCTCAGCGCTACGTTCACTGGGCCAACGGGGGCGGCGGGCGTGCTCGCGGTGCTTCCGGCGTTCTCGGGGCGCTGCCTGGCGTCCGATCTGTCGCCCTGTCCGAGCTTCTGGGTGGTCTCGCCATCCCTGTCGCGCTGTTTCTCAGCGATACGCTCACTGGGCCGACGGGCGCGGTGCTTCCGGTGTTCTCGGCGCTGCCCCGCGTCCGCACTGTCGGCCGGTCTTCCGTCGACCGCCCGGGTGTACTCGCAGACGGATCGTGGTCTCCAGGTCGAGCGCTGGCCCCGCCGCCCCTCCGAAGTCGAGGTTTGCCGGGCATACCCGGTGCCGTGCGACGTGCGAGCGGTGTACTAGGTGGTGCGGCGCGCGTTCTACTCATGGGAGTTTTCGCTGCCCGTTCCAGCCGGATGAGCGGGATACCAGTGGTCGAGCACGGCCTCGGCGCTGCCATTCCCGGCAGTTCGGACGAGCGGACGGCGACCGAACCCGAGTCGAGCGCGGGACGCCGGGCGCGAGCGTCCGCTGAGCAATCCATCGGGAGGCGTTTGCGCTGATGCCGCGACACCCGCGCGCGGAGCGATACCCTTGAGCAGGGTAATTCGACGTCAAGGAGCTGATGTGGAACACCTGCGAGGCAAGGACGCATCGTGTGTAGCCGCCGGCTGACCCGCAACGGCTGACTCCGAGCTACCGATGCGCGAACCGATCGATCTCGCCGATTCGGCGGAACGGACCCGTGCGGCGCTCGCCGCCGCCGTGGCGCGATTCTCCGAGGCTTGGGCGTCGGGATTCCCGCCCGATCTGTCCTCCTATCTGCCCCGCGAACCGGCCGATCGGCACACGATGCTGATCGAATTGATCAAGGTGGACCTCGAGTTCCGCTGGCTTCGCTACCACTTCCCCAAACGGCTGATCGACTACCGCGCGGAATTCCCCGAGCTGCGCAGCGCTCCGTTCCCGGCCGATCTGGTCTACGAGGAATTCCACGCCATGCGCCGTGGCGGCCACGGCGACGCCGCCGATTCGGACGGTACCGCCACCGCGACGGCGGCCGATCCGGATCTCGACCGGATCACCAGCGACTACCGCAGCACGATGATCGCTCGTCCCAGCGCCCAGGTCGCGCTGGAGGCCATCGACGTCGGCGATCGAGTCGACGATTTCGACCTTCTGATGCGCATCGGGGTCGGCGCCTTCGCTCAGGTGTACCTCGCGCGGCAGCAGTCGATGCAGCGGCTGGTGGCGGTCAAGATCTCGCACAACCACGGCAACGAGCCGCAGACGCTCGCCCAGCTCGACCACGAATACATCGTGCGCATCTTCGACCAGCGACTCATCGCCGACGGCGAGCTGAAGCTGCTCTACATGCAGTACCTGCCCGGCGGAACACTGCTCGACGTGCTGCGTTTGTCGCGCACAGCGCCGCAGGAGCGGCGCGGCGGGCAACTGCTGCTCGACGCCATCGACCAGGTGCTCGCCGACAAAGGCGAGGTGCGGCCGACGGAATCGGCGGTCCGGCTCCGGATCGCGGGCCTGACCTGGCCGGAGACGGTGGTGTGGCTGGGGCGCAGGCTCGCGGACGCGCTGCAGCACGCGTCCGAGCGAGGGGTGCTGCATCGCGACATCAAACCCGCGAACGTGCTGCTGAGCGCGGAGGGGATTCCGAAGCTGGCCGACTTCAACGTCAGCTTCAGCAAACGCGTCCGGGGCACCAGCCCCCTGGCGTACTTCGGCGGATCGCTGGCGTACATGTCGCCCGAGCAGCTCGAAGCCTGCCATCCCGACCTGCCCGTGACCGCCGCGGACCTGGACACGCGAAGCGACATCTTCGCGCTGGCCGTCATGCTGTGGGAGTTGCTCACCGGACGACGTCCCTTCGCGGACGAGACCTCGGCGGGCGATTCGCAGACGTCGCTGGCGCGCATGATCGAACTGCGGCGCAAACCCGTCGATCCGGCGTTCCTGTCGCAGCTGCCGCCGGATTGCCCGATGGCGTTGCGCCGCGTGCTGCTGAAGTGCCTGTCGCCCGACCGCGCGGACCGCTACTCGTCCGGCTCCGAACTGGCGCAGCAACTGGACCTGTGCCTGGAGCAGCGCGCCCGCGATCTCGTCTATCCGGCCCCCGGCAGCTGGCGCGCCCGGCTCGCGCGCAGGCCCACTCCCGTCCTGTGGTTGTCCTCGCTGGTCGGCGTCGGCCTGGCGACGATCTATATGGCGGTGCACGTGCAGGAACTGATCAGAGAGCGCCTGCCCGATCACACGAACTGGCAGCTCAACATGGGCGTGTTCGTCTTCGTGCTGGTCGCGGGGCCGCTGTCCATCGTCATCTACGCGTTGATGTCGCGTGATCTACTGGCGGTTCCGCGCGGCTTACGCGCGGGCAGACGCTACGACGACGCACTGCTCGCGCGGGTGCGGTCGCGAACCCTGTTCTGGGGAGACATGTGTGCGTTGAACACCTTCCAGACCGGGATCACGGCCACGGTGACCGGAGTGTTCCTGTGCCTGTGGCTCACCGACCTCCCGGCGCGGCTGGTGGTCCACGCGGCGACGACCGTTCTGATGGCGGCGGTGATCTCCGTCGCCTACACGTTCTTCCTGTCGACGTTCTACATCGTCCGGTGTGTCTATCCGGTCTATCTGCGCTACAGCCGCACGACGGCGCACGACTCCGGCGTCATCCGCACGTTGCGCCGCAGAACCACGGTTTATCTCGCGGTCACGGCGTCGGTGCCGCTGGTCGGCGTGCTGGCCGGTTTCAGCCTGCTGGAACCCGAGGAACTTCCGCTGGTGCGCGATTCGGTGCTGGGCTTGTGCGCGGTCGGCGGACTCGCGTTCGTCGCCGTGTACTGGCTGTTCCGGACGCTCGACGCGGACTTGCGGGCGCTTCAGCGGGTGGTCGGGAGGGCTCCGGAGAGCGTGCGCTGATCTGCGCCCCGGCCCGCGACCAAGAGAGGCATGCGCCGGCGCGCCCGACGAGCGACCGATCCCGCGAGCGGGCTCAGTGGCGAGATTCAGGTGTCGCGGCGCCGATCGCGCCGGTGCTCGCCGCCCCAGCGCACCAGCCCGGTCGCGACCGCGAGATAGAGGATGACGGCGGCGATCACCATGACGCCGTAATCCGACGTCCACGCGGGAATCCTCGACAAGGCGGCGAGCACGGCTACCACCATCGTCAAGCCCAGGACCTCCGCGACCGGTCCGAGGGGCGCGAGGCGCACGTCGTGGCCTTCGACCAGCGGCGTGCGGAGCAATGGCCCGTCGCCGGCGTCCGCTGTCCTACTGTCCACGGCAGATCACCACCGGGCTCGCCGCATGATGCAGCAGGTTCTGGCTCGTCGAGCCGAGCAGGAGTCCGGTCAGGCGGTTCTGCCCACGACTGCCGGTGACCACCAGCTGCGCCTTTTCGGCATGCTCGAGCAGTGCCTGGGCGGGCGTGGCTTTTTCGACCACTTTGGTGACGGTGACGTCCGGGTACTTCTCGCACCATCCGGCCAGCCGCTCGGACAGCAGCTGCTCCTCTTGCTGGGCCAGCGCGCTCCACGTGTCGGGCACCGGGGTCCATTGCAGCAGGTCCGGGTCGTTCCACGCGTGCAAGGCGGTCACTTCGACGCCCAGCGCGGACGCCAGTTCGAACGCCTCGCCGACGGCGGCGGACCCACCCGGGCTGCCGTCCACGCCGACGAGCACCGGTCGCGTGTCCGGCCGCGGCTGGTCGAGCCTCCCGCGCCACACGGTCACCGGGCAGGCCGCCTTCTTCGCGACCGTGAGCGCGGTGGAGCCGAGCAGCAGCGTGGAGAGCCGGTCTCGGGATTTGGCCGCGACGACGACCATGCGCGCGTCCCCGCTGTGCGCGATCAGCTCGCGTGCGGGCTTGCCGTCCTCCACGACCTGGCGGATCTCCAGCTCCGGCTGCTCGGCGCGCACGGCCGCGCTCGCCTGCTCGACCTTCTGCTTCGCCACCGCTCGGAGTTCGGGTAGCAGCAGATCGGCCTCGGCCCGGGAGTAGGACGTCAGCTGGTAATCCGGCGCCGGAACGACACTCAGCAACACCACTGCGGCGTGCTGCCGGCTCGCGATGGCTCCGGCCCAGCGCGCTGCGCCCACAGCGGTCGGGCTGCCGTCGATTCCGACGATGATCGACCGACGGTCGGCTGGTGTGCTCATTTCATCTCCGATGGCCGCTGCGACAGGGTCGGCTCTCACCTTCGCAGCGACACCAGCGGCGGCACCGGGGTCGGTGGCCCCCGATGATGGGGACCTAAGACCTTCACCGGGCGGTGGAAGCCGGAGCCACCGAGCGAACCGGGCGATCGCCCGCAGGACCGTCGCGCCGATGGCCCGGCCGCCTGTGCCGGGCCGGTGCGGGTCAGGCGGCTCGGGTCGCCGGGTCGGGCTTCGGCGCGGCCACTCGTTCCCGGGTGCGCAGCGATGCCCACAGCGCGGCGGTGGCGGCGGTGCACGCCGCGGCACCGCCGACATGCACGACGACCAGCGTCGCGGGCACGTCGGTGAAGTACTGCACGACGCCGACCAGCCCTTGCGCGCACACCAGGCCGAGCAGCACGAACAAGCGGGTGCGCACGGCGGGTGCGATGCCGACCGCGAACAGGCCGAAGGCCAGGCCGATCAGCAGTGCGAGGTAGCCGACCAGCAGCTGGGAGTGCAGATGCACCAAGGTGACGATCTCGACCTGCAACCGCTCCACGGGGCGTTCGATGCTCTTGTCGCCCGCGTGCGGTCCTGCGGCGGTCACCAACGTGCCCGCGATCAGGACGGCGGCGAGCGCGACACCGGCCAGCGCGGTGAGCCAGCGCAGCGGCGCGGGAGCCTGCACGGTGTCGATACCGTCGTCGGGTTCGCCGATCTTCGCGTACAGCACCACCGCGAGCCACACCATCACCATGGACGCCAGCAGGTGCGTCGAGACGGTCCACCACAGCAGCCCGGTGCGCACCGTGATGCCGCCGATGATCGCCTGCACGACGGTGCCGCCCGGCATCAGCCACGCGTACACCAGCACCTCGCGGCGGCGGCGCGCGCGAGTCACGGCCAGCACGATCGCGGCCGCACACAGCGTGACCACGAACGTGAGCAGCCGGTTGGAGAACTCCACCGCCTGATGGATCGCCGGGACCTCCGACACCGCGACCGGCGTGAAGCTGCCGGGGAAGCACTGCGGCCAGGTGGGGCAGCCGAGACCGGACGCGGTGACCCGCACGACGGCGCCGGTCACCGAGATGCCCGCCTGGGAGAGGATGACCGCGAGCGCGATCAGGCGCTGCACTCGCGACGAGGGCAGCGGCAGCTTGTCGACGAGTCGCAAGAACGCGCGATACAGCACGTCGAAAATGGTAGCCGGGCCCGATCCGGCCGCCGCACCCGGTCTACTACATTTCGTCGTTGCGGCTCAGTGGAAGCGGAAGAGGCGAGTGGCCGCGACGCCCGCCACCGCGCCCCAGACCGCGAGCACGATGATCCCGAACCAGTCGACGCTGGTGTGCATCGCGCTTTCCAGCGCTTCCGCCAGCGCCCCCGACGGCACCAGGCGGGCCGGCACGCTCACCGCCGTGGGCAGGTCCTCGGAGGCGAACACGATGCTGGCGACGCCGAGCATGACGAACCACAGGATGTTCGCCAGCGCGAGCACCACTTCGGCTTTGAGTGTGCCGCCCAGCAGCAGGCCCATGGCCGCGAACGTCGCGGTGCCGAGCGCGATCACCGCCGCGCCCAGCAGCAGGCCGAGGGGTTCGGGCCGCCAGCCCAGCGCGAAGCCGATGAGACCGAGCAGCACCGCTTGCAGCACGACCACGATGAGCACGGCCGCGCTCTTGCCCGCGATGACGCCCCAGCGCGGCAGCGCCGTCGCGCCGAGGCGCTTGAGCGCGCCGTAGCGCCGGTCGAAGCCGACCGCGATGGCCTGACCGGTGAACGCGGTGGACATGACCGCCACCATCATCACCGCGGGCACGATCTTGTCCACCCGGTGCGTGCCGAGGTCGCCGAACGGCAGCAGGCTCAGGCCGACCAGCAGGGTGATCGGGATGAACATGGTCAGCAGGAGTTGTTCGCCGTTGCGCAGCAACAGGATCAGCTCGAGCCTGGTCTGCGCGAGCAGCATCGCGGCGCGGCCGCTCGGGCGCGGGGCGGGGGCGAAGGTGCCCGGCGCGAAGCGGTTGGCGGTCCGGTCGTGCTCGCTCATCCGCGCAGGTCCCGTCCGGTCAGGTCGAGGAAGACGTCCTCGAGGCGGCGCTGGTCGATCCGGATGTCGGTGGCCAGCACGTTCATGCGCGCGCACCACGCGGTGACGGTCGCGAGCACTTGCGGATTGATCTCGCCTTCCACCAGATAGGTGCCCGGGGTGGTCTCCCGGGGCGCGAACCCTTCGGGCAGGGCGTTGGCCAGCAGTTCCAGGTTCAGTTTCGGCGGCGCGCAGAAGCGCAGCTGCCCGGCCGCGCCGTGCGCGGTGACCTCCGCCGGGGTGCCGGAGGCGACGATACGGCCGTGGTCGATGATCACCAGCTGGTCGGCGAGTTGTTCGGCCTCGTCCATCATGTGCGTGGTCAGCACCACGGTCACCCCGTCGCGGCGCAGCGCGTCGATCAGCTCCCACACGATCAACCGGGCCTGGGCGTCCAGCCCCGCGGTGGGCTCGTCGAGGAACACGATCTCCGGCTTGCCCACCAGCGCGCAGGCCAGGGCGAGTCGCTGCTGCTGGCCGCCGGAGAGGCGGCGGTAGGGGGTGCGGCGGTTGTCCTGGAGGCCGAGGGTGCGCAGCAGCCAGTCGGGGTCGAGCGGTTCCGCCGAGTACGCGGCCACCAGGTCGAGCATCTCGCCCGCACGCGCACCGGGATACGCGCCCCCGCCTTGCAGCATGACGCCGATGCGGGGCCGCAGCCGTTCGGAATCGGCGATGGGATCGAGGCCGAGCACGCGCACCGTGCCCGCGTCCGGCGCGGCGAATCCCTCGCACATCTCCACCGTCGTGGTCTTGCCCGCGCCGTTGGGGCCGAGCAGCGCGAGCACCCGCGCCGGTTCCACCTCGAAGGTCAGGCCGTCCACGGCCGTGGTGTCGCCGTAACGCTTGACGACGCCGTCCACGCTGACGGCGGGTCCGGAGGGTGCGTTCACGATCTCACACCGTAGGAGGTGGGCACCTGTGACGGAGCCGACACCCCCGTCTGTCCGCGCCACGGCAGAGAATTGCGCGTGATCACGATGAACAGCACTCCGACGATCACGGTGGCGATCGCGGCGCCCACGATCTGGAACACTTCCAGATCGGCGCCGCGCGGCATCAGGATCACGCTCACGATCGCCGAGAACGCCACCGCCGGAACGCGGAACACCGGCCGCGTCGCCCACGCCGCCATCGGCACGATCGCCCACAGCAGATACCACGGCTGCACCACCGGGAACAGCAGCACGATCGCGCCCAGCGCCACGCCGAGCGCGCCCACCGGATGCAGCCGCCCGGTGCCGGTGGCGACCAGCATGCGCACCGTGAAGAAGGCCGCGACCAGCGCGGCGATCGGGCGGGTGATGCTCAGCAGCGCGGTGGTGTGATCGCCGAGCCCGAGCAGCACGCCGCCGAATCCGGTGATGATGCCCAGCACCGTCGGCAGCGACATCCAGCTGCGCACCACGCTCGCGGTGTTGAGCGTGTAGATCCAGCCGAAGCCGAGGCCGCTCACCGAGCTGATGAAAAGCGTTGTGCCGATGGCTATCGCGCCGAGCATGGCGGCGGCGACGGCGACCGTGCGCAGCGACGCCCCCCACCTGCGGGCCAGCGCCATGCCGACGAAACCGAGCGCGATGATCGAGGTGAACTTGATCGACGACGACAGCGTGATGATGATCGCGCCGCCGATCAGCCACGCGTAGGCGCGGCCGTCGAACGGGTGGGTGTCCTCGATGGCCCGCAGGCAGAACTCCAGGCCCGCGAGCATCAGGCCGAGCATGAGCGCGTCGTTGTGCACGCCGCCGACCAGGTGGAACAGCACCAGCGGGTTGGCCGCGCCGAGCCACAGCGCGCTCACCGGCGCGACGCCGCAGCGCACCGACAGCCGGGGCAGCGCCCAGACGATCAATGCCACGCCGCCGAGCGCGAGGATGCGGTGCACCCACACGCCCGCGATGATGTTGTCGCCGGTGAGCTCGGCGATGCCACGGCCGATCCAGAGGAACAGCGGACCGTAAGGCGCGGGAGTGTCGCGCCAGATGGTCGGGACGTTGTTGGTGAGAACGTTGTCGATCCCGAGCCCGGCGACCGGGCCTTCCTCGTAGGGGTCGATGCCGCGCGCGGCGATCTCGCTCTGCGCCAGATAGGAATAGACGTCGTTGCTGAACAGCGGGGGAGCGACGCTGAGCGGGATCAGCCACAGCAGCAGCGTGCGATCGAGCTGCGAGCGGGTCAGCCGGTGGACGGGGGAGCCGCCGATGCCGCCCACCGCGAACCGGCCCAGCAGCAGCCAGGCCAGGACGACCACGACGGTGCCGGTCATGCACATGGCCAGCGAGCCGGTGTGGGCACGAGCGAAGATGCCGAGCACGCGCACGCCGGACGTGGGGTTCTGGTGCACCGGCTGCGCGCCGATGCCCAGCGCGCTGATCGCCATCAGCACCGTGCCGGTCGCGCCCATCAGGCGGATCCGGTCGAGCTGCGCCAGCTCCTTGCGATCGAGACCGGGGACTTCCGACTCGTCGCGGTGCAGCACCGCGATCGTGTGATCGGCCGCGGGCACGTCGAGTCCGAGTGCCCGGCGCCCGAACGCCAGTGTCCTGCGCCGCGCGCCGTCCAGTACCGCCACGCAACGAAGCCTAGTTGCACTGCGCGCCGACGACGGTGACGGCGGGTCTGGGTGCCAGGGACTCTCGCGCGGCGCATCCCGCACTGCGAACGGACCCGGTCGTTTCGCCCGGACCCGCCCGGCTCAGGCGGCACAATCGACGCATGGTTTCGGAGTCCAGGCGGCGGATCGAGGTGGCCGCCTCCGGGCTGCTGGCGCGGCACGGGTATCACGGGTTCGGTCTGAAGGCTTTGAGCGAGGCGGCCGAACTGCCGTACGGCTCGATCTACCACCATTTTCCCGGCGGCAAGGAGGAGATCGCGGTCGCGGCGATCACCGGGACCGGCGTGCTGACCGGCCGGATGATCCGGCAGGCGCCGACCGACGTGTTCGCCACCTTGGCCACGCTGTTCGAATTCATGGCAGGCAAGCTCGCGGACTCGCAGTGGACCGACGGATGTCCGGTCGGCACGCCTGCGCTGGACGGCGGCAGCGATGTGGCGGCGGTGCGCTCGGCGTGCGTGCGCGCCTTCGACACGATGGAGCAGGCGTTCGCCGGTCTGCTCGCCGAACTCGGCCTCGGCGGGGAAGACGCGGCCGAACTGGCCGCCACGGTGGTCGCCGCCTACGAGGGCGCCACCATCCTGGCCCGGATCCGCCAATCGGACGCACCCTTGCGCACGGTGGCGAAGTCCATGGAGCGGCTGATCCGGACGACCTTCGCGGCGGCGGGGATCGGCGCTGTCGCGGCGCGGGACGGTGCCGTCGACACCCAGGCCGGGGCGGCGCCCTCATCCGGAAAATTTCCGGAAATCCCAGCGCAGCAACACGATGCGGCGGAAACCGTTGACTAGAAAGAACGTTCTAGCGACACTCGGACGATGAAGCGTCTGATGCTGACCGGCCCCGGTGCGATGCGCTGGGAAGAACACCCCGACCCCGTCCTGAGCGGGCCCGGCCAGGCGCTCGTGCGGCCGGTCGCGCTGGCCACCTGCGACATCGATCCGGCCGTCCTGCGCGGCGCGTTCCCGCTGCCGGGGCCGTATCCGTTCGGGCACGAGGGCGTCGCGGAAGTGGTCGAGGCGGGGCCGGAGGTACGCGAGGTCGCGGTGGGCGACTTGGTCGTGGTGCCGTTCCAGATCTCGTGCGGCGCGTGCCGGGCCTGCCTGCGCGGGCGGACCGGGAACTGCACGAGCCATCCGCGGTTGTCGAGTTTCGGTCTCGGCGCCATGGGCGGGCTGGACTGGGGCGGGTTGTGGGCCGACCTCGCGCTGGTGCCGCATGCCGACGCCATGCTGGTGCGCCTGCCGTCCGGTGTCGACCCGGTCGCGGTGGCCAGCGCCAGCGACAACATCCCCGACGCCTACCGCTCGGTGGGCCCGCAGCTGGCCGCCGATCCGGCCGCCGAAGTGCTGGTGATCGGCGGCCCCGCCGCGCCGTCGATCGGCCTGTACGCCGCCGGGCTCGCGGCCGCCCTCGGCTCGGCCCGCGTGGTCTATCTCGACGACTCGGTCCAGCGGCTGGAGATCGCCCGCTCGCTCGGCGCGGAGGCGACCGAAGGCCCGCGTGACGCGCGGGTCGGACGGTTCCCGATAGTGGTGGAGGCGGCGGGCGGGGCGAAGGCGCTGCGCGCGGCGATCGATGCGGCGGCGTACGACGGCTGGTGCACGAGCGTCAGCGTGCAATCGCAGGACGTCGCCCTGCCGATCCTGGACATGTACACCCGCTGCTGCACCTTCCACACCGGCCGCGCGCACGTGCGCCCGGTCATTCCCGAGGTGCTCGATCTGGTCGCGGCGGGTCGTTTCGATCCGTCCCTGGTCACGACGGTGACGGCAGCGTGGGACGAGGCGGTGGACGCGCTGCTGGAGACGCCGATGAAACTGGTCGCCGTGCGCTGAAACGCCTGTGACGAATCGCACTGCGGGTATTCGCGGCGCCCGAGACCGGTCGCGGTGAGCGGACCGTGTGCACCTTGCCCACCCCTTCCGGCTGCCCAGGACTCGGCTCGACCAGCTCCGATCGGCGTTCCTCTGCGCAGGTCAGCCGGGAAACCCGGGCCGCGACCCGGGTCCTGCCGGGTGGACAGCTGTCCGGAACGCCGGTGGGCGTGGTTGCGCTGTGCCGGTATCGGCGCAGGTCGGCCGAGCCGTTGACTCAGGGCACCCTTATTAGATTTCGGGAACGAATTCCGCCACACTGATGTTGTGAAAACCGTGGGTTTGCGGAGGAACGACGAAGGAGCCGGTCGCAAGGCCGACGCCGGGTCGGTTGCTGCGCCCGCGACGGTCGGCGGCGAAGGGCACACCCGAGCGGCCATCGTCCAGCTGCTGCTGGAGGAAGGACCGATCACCGCCACCGCCATCGGGAACCGGCTCGGCCTGGCCCCGGCGGGCGTGCGCAGGCACTTGGACGCCCTGATCGACTCCGGTCAGGCGCGCGCCAGCCGATCGGCGCCATGGCAGCAGAAGGGCCGGGGCCGCCCGGCCAAGCAATACCAGCTCACCGCGGCCGGACGCGGCAAACTCGGCCACGCCTACGACGATCTGGCCGGAGCCGCCATACGGCAGCTCGGGGAGATCGGCGGCGAACAAGCCATCACCGAGTTCGCCCGCAAACGAGCACGCACTATCGTGGCCGGGATCGAACCGGTCGGTGAGCACACCACGGAACAGACCGCGGCCAAGGCCGAGGAGATCGCCGAGGCGTTCACCGACGCCGGGTTCGCCGCCACCACCCGCAAGGTGGGCGCGGGCGTGCAGATCTGCCAGCACCACTGCCCCGTGGCGCACGTCGCCGAGGAGTTCCCGCAGCTGTGCGCGGCGGAGCTCGAGGCGTTCCGGGAGCTGCTCGGCACCCACGTGCAGCGGCTGGCCACGATCGCCAACGGCGACTGCGCGTGCACCACGCACGTGCCGCTGCTGGTCCTGCCCGCCGAACGGACCGGAACTTCAGCACCAACCGCTGCACAGCCCGCAGCGGTACGAACGAACGACTCCGGAAGGAGTGCCGAATGACGACGACCACCGACCAGGTGCAACCGCTCACCCAGGAAGAGGCCATCGCCTCACTGGGCAAATACGGTTACGGCTGGGCCGATTCGGATGTGGCCGGCGCCAGCGCGCAACGAGGTCTGTCCGAGGCGGTTGTCCGCGACATCTCGGCGAAGAAGCACGAGCCGGAATGGATGCTCGAACAGCGGCTGAAGGCCCTGCGCATCTTCGATCGCAAGCCCATGCCGATCTGGGGCTCCAACCTCGACGGCATCGACTTCGACAACATCAAGTACTTCGTGCGCTCGACCGAGAAGCAGGCCGCGTCCTGGGACGAGCTGCCCGAGGACATCAAGAACACCTACGACAAGCTGGGCATCCCCGAGGCGGAGAAGCAGCGGCTGGTCGCCGGTGTCGCCGCGCAGTACGAGTCCGAGGTCGTCTACCACCAGATCCGCGAGGACCTGGAGGCCCAGGGCGTGATCTTCCTCGACACCGACACCGGCCTCAAGGAGCACCCGGAGATCTTCCAGCAGTACTTCGGCTCGGTGATCCCCGCGGGCGACAACAAGTTCTCCGCGCTGAACACCGCCGTGTGGTCGGGCGGGTCGTTCATCTACGTGCCGCCGGGCGTGCACGTCGACATCCCGCTGCAGGCCTACTTCCGGATCAACACCGAGAACATGGGCCAGTTCGAGCGGACCCTGATCATCGTCGACGAGGGCGCCTACGTGCACTACGTCGAGGGCTGCACCGCGCCGATCTACAAGTCGGACTCGCTGCACTCCGCGGTGGTGGAGATCATCGTGAAGAAGGGCGGCCGCTGCCGCTACACCACCATCCAGAACTGGTCGAACAACGTCTACAACCTGGTCACCAAGCGGGCCAAGGCCGAGGCGGGCGCGACCATGGAGTGGATCGACGGCAACATCGGTTCCAAGGTCACCATGAAGTACCCGGCGGTCTGGATGACCGGCGAGTACGCCAAGGGCGAAGTGCTGTCGGTGGCGTTCGCCGGCGAGGGCCAGCACCAGGACACCGGCGCCAAGATGCTGCACCTCGCGCCGCACACCTCCTCGACCATCGTGTCGAAGTCGGTGGCGCGCGGCGGCGGCCGGGCCTCCTACCGCGGCCTGGTGCAGGTGAACAAGGGCGCGCACGGCTCGAAGTCGACGGTGAAGTGCGACGCGCTGCTGGTCGACACGATCAGCCGCTCCGACACCTACCCCTACGTCGACATCCGCGAGGACGACGTGACCATGGGGCACGAGGCGACCGTGTCGAAGGTCTCCGAAGACCAGCTGTTCTACCTGATGAGCCGCGGCCTCACCGAGGACGAGGCGATGGCCATGGTGGTGCGCGGCTTCGTCGAGCCGATCGCCAAGGAACTGCCGATGGAATACGCGCTCGAACTCAACCGCCTGATCGAACTGCAGATGGAAGGAGCCGTCGGCTGATGGCCGTGGAGAACATCGCCGAAGCCGCCGAGGCTCGTACCCCCGCGATCAACAAGGGTGAGGTCTTCACGTCGTTCGACGTGAACGCCTTCGAGGTGCCCTCAGCCAAGGACGAGGCGTGGCGGTTCACCCCGCTGCGCCGCCTGCGCGGGCTGCAGGACGGCACCGCTGTGCGCGACGGCAGCGCGACCGTCGCGGTCGACGCGTCCGAGGGCGTCACGGTCGAGACCGTCGACCGCTTCGACGCGCGGCTCGGCCAGGGCGGCGTGCCGTCCGATCGCGTCGCCGCGCAGGCGTACTCCGGCTTCGAGCAGGCCACCGTCGTTTCGGTGGGCAAGGAGGTCGAGGTCGCCGAGCCGGTGACCGTCACGATCACCGGCCCCGGCGAGGGCAGGACCGCCTACGGCCACCTGCAGATCCGCCTGGAAGCCTTCGCCAAGGCCACCGTGGTCATCGACCAGCGCGGCAGCGGAACCTACGCCGAGAACGTGGAATTCGTGCTCGGCGATTCGGCCAAGCTCACCGTCGTCGCGGTGCAGGACTGGGCCGACGACGCGGTGCACGCCACCGCGCACCACGCCAAGCTGGGCCGCGACGCCACCCTGCGGCACACTTCGGTCACCCTGGGCGGCGACCTGGTGCGCCTCACCGGCAACGTCCGCTACGACGGCCCCGGCGGCGACGCCGAACTGCTCGGCCTCTACTTCGCCGACGCGGGACAGCATTTCGAGCAGCGCCTGCTGGTCGACCACGCGGTGCCGAACTGCAAGTCGAACGTGCTGTACAAGGGCGCGCTGCAAGGCGACCCGCACTCGCCCAAGGGCGACGCCCGCACCGTGTGGGTCGGCGACGTGCTCATCCGCGCCGCCGCCGAGGGCACCGACACCTTCGAGGTCAACCGCAACCTGGTGCTCACCGACGGCGCGCGGGCGGACTCGGTGCCGAACCTGGAGATCGAGACCGGCGAGATCGTCGGCGCCGGACACGCCTCCGCGACCGGCCGCTTCGACGACGAGCAACTGTTCTACCTGCGCGCCCGCGGCATCCCCGAGGACGCCGCCCGCCGCCTGGTGGTGCGCGGTTTCTTCCACGAGATCATCCAGAAGATCGCGGTGCCCGAGGTCCGGGAGCGGCTGGAGGCGGCCATCGAGGCCGAACTCGCCGCCATCGGCGCCTGATCAACGACCCCATACCTGGCAAAGGAATCCGAATTCGATGACCACCCTGGAAATCAAGGACCTGCACGTCGAGGTCGCCAACCCCGATGAGACCGCCGAGCCCATCAAGATCCTCAAGGGCGTGAACCTCACGGTGCGATCCGGTGAGACGCACGCCATCATGGGCCCGAACGGCTCCGGCAAGTCGACGCTGTCCTACGCGATCGCCGGTCACCCCAAGTACACGGTGACCTCCGGCTCGATCACGCTCGACGGCGAGGACGTGCTGGCGATGTCGGTGGACGAGCGCGCCCGTGCGGGTCTGTTCCTCGCCATGCAGTACCCGGTCGAGGTTCCCGGCGTCTCGATGTCGAACTTCCTGCGCACCGCCGCCACCGCCGTGCGCGGCGAGGCCCCCAAGCTGCGGCACTGGGTCAAGGAGGTGAAGGAGTCGATGAGCGAGCTGGAGATCGACGCCGCCTTCGCCGAGCGCAGCGTGAACGAGGGCTTCTCCGGCGGTGAGAAGAAGCGCCACGAGATCCTCCAGCTGGGCCTGCTCAAGCCGAAGATCGCCATCCTCGACGAGACCGACTCCGGTCTGGACGTGGACGCGCTGCGCATCGTCTCCGAGGGCGTCAACCGCTACAAGGAGCGTGAGAACGGCGGCGTCCTGCTGATCACGCACTACACCCGCATCCTGCGCTACATCCAGCCGGAGTTCGTGCACGTCTTCGTCGGTGGACGGATCGTCGCCGAGGGCGGCCCCGAGCTGGCCGAGGAACTCGACGCCAACGGCTACGTTCGTTTCACCCAGTCCGCTACCGCTGGAGCCTGATATGACCGCTACGGTCCGCACCCTCGACGTCGCCCGCATCCGGGCCGACTTCCCGATCCTGAACCGCACGGTCCGGGACGGGAAACCGTTGGTGTACCTGGACTCCGGCGCGACCGCGCAGCGGCCGATCGAGGTGCTCGAAGCCGAACGCGACTTCCTGATCACCAGCAACTCCGCGGTGCACCGCGGCGCGCACCAGCTTGCCGAAGAGGCGACCGACGCCTACGAGGGCGCGCGGGCCGACATCGCGCGGTTCGTCGGGGTGGACGCGGGCGAGATCGTGTTCACCAAGAACGCCACCGAGTCGCTGAACCTGGTGACCTACGCGTTCGCCGACGACCGGTTCCCGCACCACGTGGGCCCCGGCGACGAGATCGTCATCACCGAGCTGGAACACCACGCGAATCTGGTGCCATGGCAGGAGCTGGCGCGCCGCACCGGCGCCACGCTGAAGTGGTACGGCGTGACCGACGACGGCCGGATCGACCTGGACTCGCTGGAACTGTCGCCCGCCACCAAGGTGGTCGCGTTCACCCACCAGTCCAACGTCACCGGCGCCGTGGCCCCGGTCGAGGAACTGGTCCGCCGGGCGAAGGCGGTGGGCGCGCTGGTCGTGCTCGACGCCTGCCAGTCGGTGCCGCACATGCCGGTCGACTTCCGTGCGCTCGGCGTCGATTTCGCCGCGTTCTCCGGGCACAAGATGCTCGGTCCCTCCGGCGTCGGCGTGCTTTTCGGCCGCCGCTCGCTGCTGGAGGAGCTGCCGCCGTTCATCACCGGCGGGTCGATGATCGAGACGGTCTTCATGGACCACAGCACCTACGCCCCGCCGCCGCAGCGCTTCGAGGCCGGTGTGCCGATGACCTCGCAGGTGATCGGATTGGGCGCGGCCGTGCGGTATCTGGAAGAGATCGGCATGGACGCGGTCGCGGCGCACGAGCACACGCTGGTCGGCGCGGCGCTGGAAGGGCTGGCCGGGATCGACGGCGTGCGCATCATCGGGCCCACCGAGAACATCGATCGCGGCGGCGCGGTGGCGTTCGTGGTGGACGGCATCCACGCCCACGACGTCGGGCAGATCCTGGACGACGAGGGCGTCGCCATCCGGGTGGGCCACCACTGCGCGTGGCCGCTGCACCGGCGTTTCGGCGTCGCCGCCACCGCGCGGGCGTCGTTCGCGGTCTACAACACTCTCGCCGAGGTGGACGCGCTGGTCGCCGCGGTGCGGAAGGCTCAGAGCTTCTTCGGAGTTGCATAAGTCATGCGCATGGAGCAGATGTACCAGGAAGTGATCCTGGACCACTACAAGCATCCGCACAATCGGGGCCTGCGCGAGCCGTTCGGGGCCGAGGTGCACCACGTCAACCCGACCTGCGGCGACGAGGTGACCCTGCGCGTGCAGCTCGACGGCAACGGTGACGTCACCGACGTCTCCTACGACGGGCAGGGCTGCTCGATCAGCCAGGCCGCCACCTCCATCCTCACCGACCAGGTGATCGGGCTCCCGGTGCAGCAGGCGCTGAAGGTGGTGGACTCCTACAGCGAGATGATCTCCAGCCGCGGCACCATCGAGGGCGACGAGGACGTGATCGGCGACGGCGTCGCCTTGGCGGGAGTGTCGAAGTACCCAGCGCGAGTGAAGTGCGCGCTGCTCGGGTGGATGGCGTTCAAGGACGCGGTCCTGCGGATCGGCCCCGAGCAGCCCGCGCCCGCCGCGGAAGAGAACTGAACCGTCCGAGGGAAACGGGAAGGCGTCATGACCGACACACCGACCACCGAGCAGGCCGAACCGGCCGCCGACGTGCCCGAGCTGTCCGCCGAGGACATCAAGCTGCTCGAGGACATCGAAGAGGCGATGCGTGACGTCGTCGACCCGGAACTCGGCATCAACGTCGTCGATCTCGGCTTGGTCTACGGGTTGCGCGTCGAGGAGGACAACATCGCGGTCCTCGACATGACGCTGACCTCGGCGGCCTGCCCGCTGACCGACGTCATCGAGGACCAGTCCCGCAACGCGCTGGTGCGCAGCGGCCTGGTGGAGGACCTGAAGATCAACTGGGTGTGGATGCCGCCGTGGGGTCCGGACAAGATCACCGAGGACGGCCGCGAGCAGCTGCGCGCCCTCGGCTTCACGGTGTAATAGCCGAAACGGAGAGCAGCCGCCGGTAGCGCCTGGAACAAGGTGCCCGGCGGCTGAGTCGTATCCGCCGCGGGCATTCCCGGCAGTGCGGTCGGGGCGACAGTCGGTGACGCTTCTGCACCGCTCTGGTCCAGCCCTGGCGCACGGCCGATGCTCCGCGCTCGCCGAGGACGGATGCTCGGAAGCGAACCGTCGCGCCGGATTCGATGTGGCGCACCCGCCGATAGTGGGAAGTCCGCACTTCGACAAAGCGGCACGGGCCGGACCATGATCTGAGCTTCGAATCGGTCGGAACGGGGAGGATCATCAGATGTCGGTGCCGCACAAGGCCGCACTCGGGCTTGCGGCGGTCTCCGCCGCCACCTGCGCGATCGTCGGCGCTCCCGCGGGTGAGGCGGGGGCGGCGACCTACTATGGCGCGCTGGCGCTTTCGTCCAGCACGGGCGTTGTCACCTCGGCGGTGGACTACACGAGCGCCGCCGCCGCCGACTCCGCGGCGCGCGCCCACTGCGGCGCCCCCGACTGCCGGACGGTCGTGCAGTTCTGGAACGCCTGCGGGTCCGTCGCGCGCGGCGCCGACGGCAGGCACGGATCGGCGTGGGGCGCCACCCGTGCCGAAGCCGAACGCCGGGCCATCGATACCCTCGGCCCCAGCGCTCCGCCGTTCCCCGATCTCGGCAGCGCCATCCCCCGGCCGGGGCAGGTCCGGCTGACGGCCTGCACGTCGGGCGCCGGATAGCTCGAGGGCGCAAGACCTTTCGGGCCAGCCGGCTCGCCGAACTGGAAGCCCGATTCCGGAAATGAGCGGTTGTGTCGCCAGCCCGCCCGGTGGTCCGGGACGGTCAGGCCGGTGGCGCGGTCGGCGGATAGTGCGAGCGCCTGCCGGTGAGCATGTCGCGGATCTTGTCCACGACCGCGGCGACCATGCCCACGCTCTTCAGGTAGCCGGGGGTCGACGGCGTGCCGGGATGCGGCCTGGTCGGCGCCATGGCCTTGGCCGCGGCCATCTTGCGCCCCAGTTCGTTCGACGTCTCCGCCGGTATCGCCTCCCGGAACGCGGGCCAGACCTCGGACTGCTCGAACTCGATGTGGGCGCGCGCCGCCGGGATGAACTCCGTCAGCGCTCGCTCGAACTCGGGGCTGCCCGCCTGGGAGTTCTTCAACTGCTGGAGCAACTTCTTGGCCCCGTCCTCCTGGTCGATCGCCCGATCGGCGAGCTGGTCGCCGTCCGGTATCGTGCGGCGGACCTCGGGCCAGAAGAACTGCTCCTCGATCGCCTCGTGCTGCGATTCCGCGATCACCAGCGTGGTCACCAGATCACCGCGCGCGCGGACCTCCGCCTCGCCGCCGCCGCGGCCACGTTCGAGGGACTCGAGCATGCCGAGTACGCCTTCGTGGTCGGTGCGCAGAAATGTCAATGCGTCCACAGCGTTCCTCCTTCTGAGTGCCGGGCTGGGTGGCGACCGCCGCCGACAGCGTGCCGACCAGCGGCTTCGGCCCTCGCCGAGTACAGGGACGAACTTCGTACACCAGTCGCCTACCCGGTCGCGCCGGGTTCATACACCCGCCACGCGATCGTTCGAACGCTGGGAAAAAGCGACCGCGCGAACCGCGCGGAGCATCCCCGTGGCTACCCCAGGGCGGGACGTGGCCAGGCCCGGCGCGAGATCCCGGCCGATCCACTGTTACAGCGCGTGGGAGCGGGGCATCCGGACCGCATGAGTGGCGCGAAATCCGAGACCGTGGACGCGAACGAACGGCGACGATCGCCCGACGCGCGCCATGCCGGCACGGCGGCGCACGGGCGGCGACTCGGTGCGGACGAACTGCCGATCCTGCGGCGGCTGTCGGAGGTCACCGAGTTCATCGAGCGCACCGAGGAGACCGTGTACCTGCGTTACTCGCGCGGCCCCGAACACGATCGACAGGCCGGAGGCAGCCGCGACTACGAGGCCGATCACGAGATGCCGGGCCTGTCGGTCAGCACGATAGAACCCGAGGAATGGTGGACGCGCGCCGCGGTGGACTGGATCGCCCGCCGCATCCACCAATACGCGGATCTGGGGGCGGAACACGACCGCTACGCCTGGCTGCTGACCGGCCGGGTCGCCGGATTCGGACCCGATCACGAACCTCTGCTGACCGACATCCGGCCGCTGGCTCGTCTGACCTCCGGCGTCCTCGCCGAAGCAGCCCAGTGGTATCACCGGCGCTTCCATGTCGGCCGCGATTCCACCGGAAGCGACCACGGGTCCGATACGGCCTGAGCCGTCCGGCCCGTGGTCGCGGCCGTTCAGGAGACGGCTTGGCTGACCGCGTTGGGACCGTCGTAGGTCCGGTCGGGGATCGCCTCGAGCGCGTTGAGAATGTCCTTGTCGGCGCCGTTGTCCCGGGCTTTGGTGACAATGCCGTCGCGGTCGCACGGATAGTCGATGCCGGACAGGTACTTCTGCACCTGAATGGGGTTCACCTGGCCCATGCTGTGCTCCTTTCGCGAAATCGTCGATTCGAGCAGCGGACACCGACGCACTACCACTCCCTCGGCATGCCAAACCACGGGCCGGTCGCGGCGCGCAGACTCCGGCGGCCAGGGTGCGGTTTCGGATGTGCGAGGGCGGGAATCGCGTCCGGGAGTCGACACCGAGGAGGTATCCGTGCCGGAGGGGAACACCGCGCGCCCGGAAAGGGTCGTGATCGTCGGTAGCGGGTTCGCGGGATTCACCTGCGCCCAGAAGCTCTGCCGCATCGTGGCCAAGGCGGACCGGGACGTGGAAATCGTGCTCGTGACGCCCAACGACTACATGCTCTATACGCCGCTGCTGCCGGATGTGGCCGGTGGCCTGATCGACCCACGATTCGTCGCCATTTCGCTGGCCGATTCGCTGCCGCGGGTGCGGTTGGTGGTCGCGAACGCTCGGTCGGTCGATCTGCGGAACAAGACGATCACGGTTTCCGGTGAGCATTACCCGCCGCGGGAGTTGTCCTGGGATCGGCTGGTGCTCACCCCCGGGTCGGTCACCCGGTTGTTCGACATACCCGGCCTGGCCGAGCACGCTCGCGGGCTCAAGACCGTCGCCGAGGCGCTGTACCTGCGCGAGCAGCTGCTCCGGCAGCTCGAACTCGCCGACGACGAGCCGGACCCGGAGGTACGCCGGGCGCGGCGCACGGTGGTGGTCGTGGGGGCCTCCTACGCGGGGACCGAACTCGTCGCGCAGCTGCGCGCCCTCGCCGACGCCTACGCCGCGCGGCGCGGATTCGATCCCGCGGAAGTGCGTTTCCTCCTGCTCGACATGGCGCCACGGGTGATGCCGGAAGTGGGGGAGCGGCTCAGCGACAAGGTGCTGAAGGTGCTGCGCAAACGCGGCATCGAGATCCGGCTGGAGACCTCGCTGACGAAGCTCGACGAGAATTCGGTCGTGCTCACCGACGGCACCGTGGTGCCGACCCACACCGTCGCGTGGGTCACGGGTGTGACCGGCGCACCGGTGCTCGGCACGCTCGGCCTGCCGCTGGAGAAGGGCCGCCTGGTCGTCGACGCGAAACTGACCGTGCCCGGCCATCCGGACGTCTTCGCGGGCGGCGACGCGGCCGCGGTGCCCGACCTCACCAAGCCGGGCCGGATCACCCCGCCCACGGCGCAGCACGCCATGCGGCAGGGCAAGACGCTCGCCAGGAACGTCGCGGCGAGTCTCGGCATCGGCGCGGCCGCCGACTACAAGCACCGCGACATGGGGCTGGTCGTCGACCTCGGGCCACGCTTCGCGGTCGCCAATCCCCTGGGCATCCGCCTGTCCGGCCTGCCCGCCAAGGCGGTGACGCGCGCCTACCACACCTTCGCCGTGCCGAGAGCGGTGAACCGCTGGGCGATCACGGTCTCCTACCTGACCATCGCGGTGACGCCACGGCCGCTCGCGCTGCTGGGGCTCGTCAGCGGCGAGGAAGCGAGCTTCGGCTCCAGTGAGGGCATCCCCGCCCGGTCGGGCTGACCCGAGCACCCGCGGCAGCTCTGCCGCCGAACCTGTGCGCAGGAGCATCGGCAGCGGAGATGATGCGTGGGTGGACGAGATGACGTATCGGCGCTCGCGACTCGGATTGCACGCGGCCGCCGAATTGTTGATCGCCGGGCCGCAGTACCGGGAGTTCGGCACCATCCGGCTGGGAGTCGTGCCGGGAGGTTTCGGTGGCGTGCGGTGGCCGGTGTCGGTTGCCGGGGACGAACTGGTCTGGCCGGAAGGGAAGACCCGGCTGGCGGGGACCTATCGCGAGGTCGCCGAGGCCGCGGGCTTCGAACCGGTGGCGCCGAAGGACGTCTACTCCGGCACCATCGGAGTGGATCCGGATGCGGTGATCGAAGTGGATCCCTCGGCGGCCGGGTTGATCGAGGACTGGTTCGCCCTGGGGGACAAGGCGTTGCGCTGTCTGGCGCCCGGTACGACGCCCGTGCTGTGGCCGGAGCATTTCGATCTGGCGAGCACCGTCGACGAGGTGAACTACGGCGTTTCGCCCGGGGACGACGCCCATCCCGGGCCCTACGCCTACATCGGGCCGTGGACTCCGCGCGGCGGCGACTTCTGGAACGCGCCGTTCGGCGCGCTGCGGCCCCGCACCGCGGTGCACACCGTCGCAGCCCTGCTGGAGTTCTTCGAAGAGGGCAGGCGGCGCGCGGCGCGGGACTGATTCCGGCGCATCGAGCGCGATCAGGCGCCCTTGCGAGCCGGCGCCTTCTTGGCCGCCTTCTTCGCGGGCGTCTTCTTCGCCGCGCTCTTGGCCGCACCGGTCTTCGACACGCTGCTCTTGGCGGCTGCGCTCTTGCTCGCAGCGCTCTTGGCCGCGGCCTTCTTCGCGGTCTTCTTCGGCTCGCCCCCGTCGCCGCCCGCGGTCCGGCGGCCACTGGCCTCCAGGCTGCGCTGCAGTGCGGCGACCAGATCGACCACCTCGGCATCCATCCCGCTGGGCGCGAGTTCCGGCTGTTCGGGCACTTTGCCGGTGCCGCTGGCGATCGCCTCGTCGAGCACGCGTTTGAGTTCGATCTGGTACTCGTCGGTGAACTGTTCCGGATCGAAGTCGTCGGACATGGCCTCGACGAGCGTCTCGGCCATCTTGATCTCCTGCGGCCGTGGCTCGGCGACACCGTCGAGGGATTCGAACTCCACCGAGCGGACCTCGTCCGGCCACAGCAGCGTCTGGACCACCAGAATGCCCTCGCGCACCCGCAGTGCGGCCAGCCTGGTCTTCTGCCGCAGCGTGAAGTACACCAGGGCGGTGCGTTCGATCTTCTCCAGCGTCCTGGCCAGCAGGACGTAGGCCTTGGGCGTGCTGGAGTCCGGCTCCAGGTAGTAGCTCTTCTCGAACAGGATCGGGTCGATCTGCTCCGACGGCACGAACTGGAGCACCGGGATCTCGTGTTTCTCCGCTACGGGAAGTTTCGCGAAGTCCTCGTCGCTGAGCACCACTTTGTCGCCGTCCGGCGACTCGTAGGCCTTGTCGATCTCGGTGAACTGGACCGATTCGCCGCACACGGTGCAGACGCGGTCGTATTTGATCCGGCCTCCATCCTTGGCGTGCACCTGATGGAACCGGATGTCGTGGTCCTCGGTGGCGGTGTACACCTTCACCGGAACGTTCACCAGCCCGAATGCGATCGAGCCCTTCCAGATCGATCTCATCCTCCCATCATGGCCGAAGCCCGCCGACCTCGCGAGGGAACCGCGACACCGAGTGTCGCGGCCGCGACACGGCGGCGCAGCGGTCCGGGCAGCGCCGCGAACAGCGCGCTCATCGCCGTCACCGTGCCCGCGAGGTCGGTGCGTCCCGACAGATACGCGCGTTGCGCGTCCGGGGGCAGCGCGAAGAACGTGTCGAAGAACAGCGGGAGATCGCCCGGCGGCAACGCCAGCAGCGCGCGCAGCCCGGCGCCGCGCAACCGATGGACGATGCGTGCCGTGGCGGGCCACACGTCCTGGCCCGCGGCCACGGCGTCGGCGGCAGCCAGCGCGGCGCCGACGCTGTACCCGGTCGCCGGATGCAGGAACCCGCCCGCCGCCCCGAACCTGCGCGGCCCAGGACGGCCGCCCTGCACCGGAAAGCGAACGTGCTCCACGGGCTCGTCACCGGCGAGCGGGACGTTCCTGGCGTGCAGCCGCGCTCGCAAGCGGGTGCGCAGGTGCGCACCCGTCAACGCTGGGCGGCCCGCCAGGCAGGTCTCCTCGAGCAGCATCCGCTCGCCGTCCAGCGGAACGGCGTAGAGGAACGAGGGCGGGTCGCCGGGGGCGGCGCCGTTGTCCGGACGCCAGTCCATGAACAGCGGGTCGAGCCCGGCGCAGCGCCGCACGTCCACGATGACGCCGTAGGCGGTCTGCTCGGCACGGGCGGGTGAGCGGGTGAGCCCGCGCGCGTCGATCACCCGGCCACCGGTGATCTTCGTGCCGGATGCCAACGTCACGTGGCCGGGGCCGACCTGGATCGCGCGATCGGAGACCACGTTCGCATCGCCCAGGTGCAGCGAGGTCTGCAATCGTGCGGTGTCCAGCACGACGTACGGGCGATCCAATCGGTGCGCGCGCGTTCCCCAGGCCATCGGCCGGGAAACCGTCGCCCCGACGACCTGAGGCGGCAGCCAACCCGGCAGTTCGTCGGCCCACATCGCGTAGGTGGCCGTCCACCGGCGCTCCGGCGCGGGATCGACCGCGATGACCGTGAGCCCGCGCAGCACGGCGCGGTGGGCGAGCGCGCGTCCGGCCGGGCCGAGACCGCAGACGACCAGGTCCGGCTTCACGCCGCGTTCGCCCGGAGCCGTGGGAGCGCGTTGCGATGCATGGGTTCGAGCCTCTCATCTGTTCGCTGGACCGTCGCGCAGCCACGGCATCGAATCCGATCCTGCCCGCAGGACCGGCCGGGTCGCCGGGTTCCCCAGCCGGAAGTGGAGTCGCGCGCAGGCGGGCGTCCGCACTCGGCGCGCCGACGGAATGTGTTCGGGCTCACCGGAGTTTGTCCCGCGTTGCTAGGATGCCGGGGCGCTGGCGCACGCATCCGGCTCCGGTGTCGGGTGTCGGGTGTCGGCGCACCGGCGCGCCGCGGATGGCGCGCCGGGCAGGTTGCCGACCGGCGACCGCTGGAGCCCGAGCGCGAAAGCGGCACGACCGGAACGAGTTAGGGGTAGACGCAGTGTTCGAACTGACCAGGCGGCGCAGCCGGTGGATCCTGGCCGTGTTCGCGGTCCTCGCGCTGGCGATGGGCACACTGAGCGCGACGCTGTTCGACAAAGTGCAGGGCGGCGGGTACATCGACCCCGACAGCGAATCGAGCCGGGCGACCGCGGTGCTGCGCGACACCTTCGGCCAGGCCACCCCGAATTTCGTGCTGCTGGTGCAGACTCGCCGGTCGGTGGACGACGACGCCGCGGCCACCGCGGCGACGAATCTGGTCGCCGAGCTGAAGTCGGAATCCGGCGTCGCGGGCGTGACGTCGTACTGGACCGACAAATCGCCCGCGCTGCGCAGCACCGACGGCACCAAGGGCCTGATCGTGGCCAGCATCCTCGGCGAGGAGGCGGAGGTCGACAAGCGGGTCGGCGATCTCGCCGACCGGTTCGGCGGGTCCCACGGCCCGCTGGAGGTGCGGGTCGGCGGCTACGCGATGCTGCTGCACGAAACCGTGCAGCAGAGCGAGAAAGACGTCGTGCTCGGCGAGTCCATCGCGTTCCCGATCACGCTGATCGCGCTGTTGCTGGTGTTCGGCGGTCTGGTCGCGGCCAGCCTGCCGCTGGTGGTCGCCATGATCACGGTGATGATCACCATGGGCGCGCTGTGGCTGATCGCGAGCGTCACCGATCTGGCGGCCACCGCGACCAACGTAGCCACCCTGCTCGGCCTCGGCCTGGCGATCGACTACAGCCTGCTCATCATCAGCCGCTACCGTGACGAACTGGTCGCCGGTCGGCAGCCCGCCGCCGCGGTCACCGCGACCATGCGCTCGGCGGGCCGGACCGTCCTGTTCTCCGCCGTCACCGTCGCCGTCGCGCTGTCGGGCCTGCTGTTCTTCCCGCTGCTGGCCGTGCGGTCGATGGGATACGCCGGTCTGGCCGTCGCGGTGATCGCCGCGACGGTGTCGCTGACCGTGCTGCCCGCGATCCTGTTCCTGCTCGGCACCAAGATCGACAACGGTCAGTTGTGGTGGTTCCTGCGCGCGGCCCGTCCCGCGCCCGGTGAGGGCGCCTGGCACCGTCTGGCGCGGTTCGTGATGATGCGGCCGGTGCCGATCGGCCTGGCGGTGACCGCCCTGCTGCTCGTGCTGGGCGCGCCGTTCCTCGGTGTGAAACTCGGCTTCCCCGACGAGCGGTCGCTGCCGGAGTCGATGAACAACCGCCAGGTCACCGAGACCATCCAGCGTGACTTCGCCGCCACCGAACAGAACGGGCTGTTCGCGGTGCTGCCCGAAAGCGCCTACAGCGCGGCCGGATTGGACGCCTACGCCAGGGAACTGTCGGAGATCGATGACGTCCGCCGGGTCGACACCGCCACCGGCAGCTACAGCCACGGCGGTCTGCTCGCCCCGCCCACCGCGGCGAACGACCGTTTCCGCGCCGCGAACGCCGCCTACCTGACGGTGGTCCCCGACACCACCGACCCCACGGTGCTCGACCGGATCGCCGACGACGTGCGTGCGACGCCCGCCGCCTCACCGGTGCTGGTCGGCGGCGTGGCGGCGGCCAACGCGGACGCGATCGGCTCGGTCGTCTCGGCGCTGCCCTATGCGCTGGCGTTCGTCGTGCTGATCATGGTGGTGGTCCTGTTCCTGCTCACCGGGAGCGTCGTGCTGCCGCTGCTGGCCGTCGTGCTCAGCTTCCTGAGCCTCACCGCGACCTTCGGCGCGCTGGTGTGGATCTTCCAGGACGGGCACCTGTCCGGGCTGCTCGGCTTCACGGTCACCGGTGACCTCCCGCCGACCGTCCCGGTCATGCTGTTCGGCGTCGCGTTCGGGCTCGCCATGGACTACCAGGTGTTCCTGCTGGCCCGCATCCGCGAGGAGTACCGGCGCACCAAGTCGAACGCGCTGGCCGTGACTTCCGGGCTGGAGCGGATCGGCCGGATCGTCACCGCAGCCGCCGTGCTGATCTCGCTGGTCTTCCTCGGCTTCCTCGCCTCGGACATCACCTTCATGAAGGCGTTCGGCATCGGGCTTCCACTCGCCGTGCTGGTGGACGCGACCCTGGTGCGCGGTTTCCTGCTGCCCGCGGCGATGGAGTTGCTCGGCCACTGGAACTGGTACGCGCCCGGACCGCTGCGCAGGCTGCACGAGCGGTTCGGGATCGAAGAGGCTCCTGCCGCCACGGCGGTCGCCGGGCGCGAGGACTGGCGTCAGCCGGTCCGGCTCTGATCTCGCGGCGCCCGAGAAGGCTCGATCGGGTAGGGTCGCTCGGGCGGCTTCGGGGAGGCCCACACGGGGTGGGACGGCTGCTGGGAGAGGTGGGAGGGCGACCGCGATGACCTATCCGTCCGGCTCCGGCTTCGGCGGTGGCCCGGCGCACGGAAAACCGGAGGAAGCGCGGTACGCGCCGGATTGGGGAACCATGTCCCCGCCGAGCGCGTATCCGATGCAGGCGTGGGAGGCGCCGCCGCTGCCGCCGCCGCCCAGGTCCCCCACGGGCCTGATCGTCGCACTGGTGGTCGCCGTCGTCGCGGTGCTGGTCGCGGTCGGTGTCGGCGTGGCGCTGTCGCCCCGCGAGCAGGGGCACGCGCAAGCGGCGGTCACGTCCGCCGAAGCGACCACGCGCGCCGGCGGCGTCACCAGCACGCGACCCGCGAGCCCTTCCTCGCGTGGTGCGCGCCCTGCGCCGGGCAGGTTGAGTTACACCGAATACGCCAAGGACTGGGACTTCCGGTTCGACCGCGTGGAACTGCACGCCGAGTGGGTCGACGGCCGCGACCACGCCGACTGCCATCCCGTCGAGGCGGCGGGCAAGCTCACCGATCTCGGCTGCGTCTACGCGGCGGAGCTGGTGTATCGAGCCGAGGGCGGCGCGCTCATGCTCACCCAGTTCGTGCTGGGCATGGCCGACAAGGGCCGGGCCGCCGCGGCGAAGGACCGGTTCACCGACGCGGACCTGAGGCTGCGCCCCGGTAGCTACATCAAGGGTTACGCCAACGGCAAGTGGAAGGACGGCACCGAGAAGGAATTCGTGGTGGTGACGCTGGCAACGGCCACCGCCGCGGTCGATGCCGCCACCGTCGAGAAATACCTGCGCTACCGGCACGCCGACACGCTCGGCGCGCTGGCGTTCCGCTAGCGCAGGCGACCTCGTGTGCGGTCAGATCCCGCCCGTGGACAGCAGCCCGCCGTCCACCCGGACCGTCTCGCCGGTGATCCACGCCGCCTCGTCGGAGACCAGGAATCCGATCAGGCGCGCCACGTCCTCCGGGCTGCCCAGCCGCTTCATCGGGTACACGCTCGCCGCGCGCTCCTCGTCGGCCGAGTACAGCGCGTCGGCGAACTTCGTCTTGATCACGCCGGGCGCCACCGCGTTCACCCGGATCTTCGGACCGAGCTGCCAGGCGAGCTCGCCGGTGAGATGGATCAGCGCGGACTTGGACGCGCCGTAGGCGGCGATCACGCCGGTCGAGCGGATGCCCGCGACGCTGGCCACGTTGACCACGGCGCCGCCGTGGTCGCGCATCCACGCCTTGTACGCCTCCTGGATGTAGCCGAGGGCCGCGACCACGTTCACGTCGAAGATCTTGCGCACGGCGTCGAGGTCGGCGTCCATCAGGGAGCCGAAGACCGGGTTGATGCCGGTGTTGTTGATCAGGACGTCCAGCGAACCGAACTCCGCGACCGCGCGCTCGACCGCGGCGGCCCGATCCTCGGCGACGCCCGAGTTGCCCGCCAAGGCGACGACCTGCCCCTGGTGGCCCAGCTCGCGCAGCTCCGCGGCGGCTTCCTCCAGCGGATCCTTCTTCCGCGCGGTGATCAGCACGTTCGCGCCGCGGCCGAGCAACTCCGCCGCGACCGCCTTGCCGATGCCACGGCTGGCCCCCGTGACCAGAGCGCTCTTGCCCAATAGATCGGTACTCATGGCATCGCACGGTAGCGCAGGCGATCGCGTCGGCCGTTACCGCCGTCACATGCGGGTGCTGGTATGCGGGCGCGGTCGCCGTCCCGGGTAAAATCGGTGGTTCTCGTGCGCGTCGGCTCGCACAATCGAGCACGCGTCCAGCACCACGATCCCCCGAGGAGAAGTTTGTGATCACCGCGACCGACCTGGAGGTCCGGGCCGGAGTCCGCACCCTGCTGTCCGCTCCCGGACCGGCGCTGCGGGTGCAGGCGGGCGACCGGATCGGGTTGGTCGGGCGCAACGGCGCGGGGAAGACCACCACGTTGCGCATCCTCGCCGGCGAGGGCGAGCCGTACGCGGGCAAGATCCTGCGCTCCAGCGACATCGGCTATCTACCGCAGGATCCGCGCGAGGGCAACCTGGACGTGCTGGCTCGCGACCGGGTGCTGTCCGCGCGCGGCCTGGACACGCTGATCCGGGAGATGGAGAAGCAGCAGGCGCTGATGGCCGAGGTCGCCGACGACAAGGAGCGGGAGAAGGCGGTGCGCAAGTACGGCCGCCTCGAAGAACGTTTCTCGGCGCTGGGCGGTTACGTCGCCGAGAGCGAGGCCGCGCGCATCTGCCACAGCCTCGGCCTGCCCGACCGGGTGCTCGGCCAGCCGTTGCGCACGCTCTCCGGTGGTCAGCGGCGCCGAATCGAGTTGGCGCGCATCCTGTTCGCCGCTTCCGACGGCAGCGGCGGGCGCTCCGACACCATCCTGCTGCTGGACGAGCCGACCAACCACCTCGACGCCGACTCCATCACCTGGCTGCGTGGTTTCCTGCAGAACCACGACGGCGGTCTGATCGTCATCAGCCACGACGTGGATCTGCTCGCCGACGTGGTGAACAAGGTGTGGTTCCTGGACGCGGTGCGCGGCGAGGCCGACGTCTACAACATGGGCTGGAAGAAGTACCTGGACGCGCGCGCCACCGACGAGCAGCGCAGGCGCAGGGAACGCGCGAACGCCGAGAAGAAGGCGAGCGCGCTGCGCGCCCAGGCGGCCAAGCTCGGCGCCAAGGCCACGAAAGCCACTGCGGCACAGAACATGGCCAAGCGCGCCGATCGCCTGCTGGCCGAACTCGACGACGTGCGCGTCGCCGACAAGGTCGCCCGGATCAAGTTCCCCGAGCCGGCGGCCTGCGGCAAGACGCCGCTGATGGCGGAGAACCTGACCAAGGTCTACGGCTCGCTGGAGATCTTCACCGGCGTCGACCTCGCGATCGACCGCGGTAGCCGGGTGGTGGTGCTCGGGCTCAACGGCGCGGGCAAGACGACGCTGCTGCGTCTGCTGGCCGGAGTCGAGCAGCCGACGGCGGGCGGTCTGGTGCCCGGGCACGGTCTGAAGATCGGCTACTTCGCCCAGGAGCACGACACCCTCGACGACAACGCCACCGTGTGGGAGAACATCCGCCACGCCGCGCCGGACGCGGGTGAGCAGGATCTGCGCGGCCTGCTTGGCGCGTTCATGTTCTCCGGTCCGCAGCTCGACCAGCCCGCGGGCACGCTGTCGGGCGGTGAGAAGACCCGGCTCGCGCTGGCCGGACTGGTCTCCTCGGCGGCGAACGTGTTGCTGCTGGACGAGCCGACGAACAATCTGGACCCGGTGTCGCGGGAACAGGTGCTCGACGCCCTGCGCACCTATGCGGGCGCGGTGGTGCTGGTGACGCACGATCCGGGCGCAGCGGAGGCGTTGTCTCCGGAACGCGTGATCTTGCTCCCGGACGGGACGGAAGACCATTGGTCGGCCGAATACCTGGAACTTATTCAGCTCGCGTGAGATTCATCACAGGTACCCGTTGATCACGGCCTGCTGAGTGCTTAGCCTGGAAAGACGCTGCTCGGCGACTCGGAGGAAGCCATGAGCGACAGGCCACAAAGCAAGGCCACATTGGGTAAGGGCACACGCGTCACCGGGAAGTCACGCGACCGCCTACAAACCCAGCTGAAGAAGCAATACGAGGCGGGTGCGAGCATCCGGTCACTGGCGCGGTCCACCGGCCGCTCCTACGGCTTCATCCACAACGTGCTGGTGGAGTCACACGTGCAGCTCCGCAGCCGGGGCGGAGCCAATCGCCGCAAGAGCCAATAGCGCGTAACGGTGTGACGCCGGGCGGCTACGCGGCCGCCCGGGCGAGCGCTCGACCGGATCGACGTCGACGGCCGTGCACCGGACACCTACCTCGCCGAGCCGCACGGCGGCGTCGATGCCCGGGTTGCCGGGCGCACGTCCACCGGCCGATCGAGCCACGCCGCAACGCAATCCGGGCACCTCGTCGCCGCTGGTCGTCGCGCCGAACCGGGTGCTGTCGGGCCGGACGGATCGGCGCGCAGTTGCCCGCCGAGGTCGCGGACCGATGGAATGCTCTCGGCGAACTCATGGGTCTTCGCAGGCGGTGAATCCCGTCCGTCGACGGAGGTTCGGCGGCTGCTGTCCCGGTGCGGTCGGATGCGCAGTCCGCCACCGTGCGCCGCGGCGCGGCGTTCCGGTCCTCGGTCGCGCCGCGGCCCTGGGGCCGGGCTCAGTAGCCCTCGACCGTGCCGTCGCCGTCCACCAGCAGGTTGGCCAGGCTGCGGAAGATCGGCAGCCCGGTCTTGATCTCCAAGTAGGCGAACTGGCCCTGCGGGTTGACCTCGAGGAAGTAGTACTCGCCGTCGCGCCCGAGCCGAATGTCGAGCACGCCGAAGGACAATCCGAGCGCGCCCATCAGCGTGGCCAGTGACTTGCTCACCGACGCGGGCAGGTGATCGCGTGTGAAGTCGACCGACGTGTCCAGGCGGGAGTCGACCTTGCCGACGCCGGCCTGCGAGTCGATGCGCACGGTCCATTCGACCCCGTCCACCCAGACCACGCGCAGATCGCAGGTGGCGTCGACGTAGTCCTGGAAGGTGGTCGGCGCCGAACGGATCGCGGCAAGCCTGCCGAAATCGTTCCTGCCGATGATCCTGGTCTCGGCGAATTCCGCCCTGCTGGTGCCGGTGCGCTTGTAAACCACCGGGCCCGGCCTGGATTCGACGAAGCTGCGCGCCTCCTCGGGATCGTTGGTGATCAACGTCTCCGGCACCGCGAACCCGGCCCGCAGCGCCGTCTCCAGCTGGACGATCTTGCGTGCCGCGGTGCGGTCGGCGCCCGGGTCGTTGACCCAGAAGGCGGGGATGGACCACAGCAGCCCCTGGATGAATCCGTCGCACTCGGCCTGGCGAAAATCATTGTCCGAGGCGCGGACCCCCGCGGGCACCTGCGCGTGGTGCGGGCGCCGCCACCACACCGACCGCACGTCGTCGAGGCCGATCAGGTGCGACAGCGAGCGTGTGGTGCCGAGGCGGTCCAGCCGGAAGCTGCCGGACTCCCGGGGGAAATCGCGAAGGTCGAGGTGGATCGGAGCGAGCCCGTGATGTTCTCGCAGCGTCGCCGCCATCGCGGTGGCGTGTAGATCATCGGATTCGGACACGATCAGGACCGAACCGCGCAGGCGTGCGGTCATCCGCCTGCCGCTCAGTCGAGGCTGTCGCAGTTGATGCCGTCGTCGCTGCCGTTCATCGACTTGGTCTGGCAGTAGGTGAACGTCGCCCCGCCCGCACTCGGGCAGTCGACGAGTTGCAGGCGGTCGGCCCAGGTTTCGGTGAGCTGACGCAACTGCTCGTCGCCGAGGGCCTCCGACGGCGACTCCGGGATGGTCATCGGCCGATCGACCAGGTCGATCCGCAGCCTGCGAGTGAAATCGGCGGTGGCGCCCGCCCGAATGTCCACCAGCACCGGACGCCCGTCCTGATCGGCGTGCGGCGCGGCGGAATCGACCACCCGCAGCACATCGGACCGACTGAAGGTCCACGTTCCCTCGGCGACGCGCACGCTGATCTGCCGGTCCGATTCCGCGACCAGCAGGCCCTGGAGCGGAGGAACGCGGTCGGCCTTCGGCGTCGTCCCAGGAAGGTGGATTGCGTCGGTCATAGCCGTTTCTCCGATCTGCTCACGATTTGCCACGACCCCCAAGCGTGTGAGCGATCATATCGCGATATGTGCTGCGATCGGCTCGGATCGCGATATTTCGCGGCCCGTGGCAAACGGAATTCCGATCTATACCGGCCGAGTTCCGAAAGTTTTCCGGTAGCGTGGAAATACTTACAGAGCAACCGCACAGCTGATCTCCGGTGATGCGCCGACGCTGCTCATAGCCCGGTATTGGCGGCTGTGCATCTGTGCTTTCGTCCCCATCGGCGCACCCGGCGCGTGGCCACCGCATGGGCGCGCGTCGTGTCAGCGCCGCCTTATGTTGGGCCCGACTCGCTCGAAATCGGCTGCGGGCGAGCGGGAATCGCGCGCCGAGTTCAGTTCCGGTGCGCGTTGCGCTGCGCCCACCAAGCGGGGGCGTCCACGAAGTGATTGTCGAACTCGTCCTGCGCGGCGGCCAGATCGGTCAGCGGGGATTCGCCCGCGGCGATTCGTTCCAGCAGCCGGAAGTACTCGAAGCGCTGCACACCGGGCGTGAGCGCGATGAGGATTCGCGCGGTGCTGTCCGGTGCGGCGCCGAAGGCGTGCGGCATGAATTTCGGGACCACGATCGAACCGCCCGCGCCGACGGTGACGATGCGGTCACCGGCGAGCAGTTCCAGTTCGCCTTCCGCGACATAGAACAGCTCGTCGGAAAGCGTGTGATAGTGCGGCGCCGCGCCGTCCGCTCCGCGATCCATCGCCACCTCCAGCGTGCTCAGCCCGCCGCCCGCCTCCTCGGCGTCGATCAGCAGGCGCATGGTGACCGACGTGGTGCGCAGGGTCTCCGCGTCCTGTGGCTGACGGATCGCGGCGTCCTTGCGCGGGGCGGGAATGGTCATCGGAGCCTCCAATTGATTCGGTGATTGATAATTCGACACCGAACTATATCCTGGCGAATAAGATCCTGTCCATGACCGAGCGGAAAACGGACGCCGTGGACGCGATCGTGGCGCAGTGGAAGCGGGAACGACCCGACCTCGATCTGGAGGCGATGGCCGTGGCCGGACGTCTGGGCAGGCTGTTGCTGGTGGCTCAGCGGGAGATCGAGGCGGTGTTCGGCAAGCACGGCCTGCAGCGCGGCGAGTTCGACGTGCTTGCCGCGCTACGCCGTTCGGGCGCGCCGTTCGAGCTGAATCCGTCGGTGCTCGCCGACACGCTGATGCTGTCGCGGGCGGGCATGACCGGACGGCTGGACCGGCTCGAGTCGGCGGGACTGGTGCGGCGCGTCGCGGACCCGCAGGACCGCAGGGCGGTGCGCGTCGGGCTCACCGACGCGGGGCGGGAACTGGTCGACACCGTGGTCACCGAGCACACCGCCAACGAGACGCGGATGCTGTCGGTGCTCACCGCGGGGGAACGACAGGAACTGGACCGGCTCGCGCGCATCCTGCTCAGCAGCATGGAGCCGGACGCGTAGCCGCGGTAGCTCACGCACCCTTCGGCTCGTCGAATCGCGCTTTACATGCGAGAACTCGTGCCGCGATGAGGTAGCCCGATACTCGTGCCGAGACGGCGTCCCTGCTCTACCTTGAGATTCCGTGCCGAAGGGGTCGGTGCGGTGGGCAAGGAGGCCACGATGATCGACATCATCACTCTCCGCGGCACCGGGGAGCCGCGCAACTCCGACGGAACGCCCGCGGGCATGCTGCACGAGGTCGCCAAACTACTCGACACCGGCAAGTTCAGCTGCTTCGAACCGGATTGGCCCGCTTCCGTCGGCCCCGTGCCGGAGGTCTGGGGTTCTTCGCTGGAGACGTCGGTGCGGCTCGGCATCGCCGCAGGCGTGCGGGCGATCCAGGACTCGCCGAATGTCTGCGGCCTGCTGAGCTATTCGCTCGGCGGCATCTGCGCCAGCCGGATCCTGGAGGGCGTGCGGTCGGGAAAGTACCAGAACACCGACGGCTCGCCGCTGGAGATCGCCTTCGTGGTGAACATCGCCAATCCGCTGCGCCGAGCCGGGCAGTCGGTCGCGAACCTCTGCCCGGCGAATACGTTCGGCCTGCACGGGCAGCGCGGAGCGTGGCCGGCCTCGGTCGACGTCCGTGAGTACGCCAACCCGGGCGACATCATCACCGCGTCCCCGGCGGATTCGCCGTTGCGCATCATCGACGTGGGCATCTCGCCGTTCTCCTTCGTGGAAGGCGCCCGGATCGGCGATGTCGCGCCGCTGATCTTCGCCGAACTGCTCGAAATCCTGCTGCGCGACCCGATCGCGAACCTCGGGCGCTACACGACCGCCGTGCGCGGTGTCGTCGGCTATCTGACGCCGTGGCCCGACGGCCAGCACGTGCTCTATTCCGGACGAAACATGCCGGGCACGAACGTCCTGTGGACCACCCACGCCGCGGAGTACCTCAACGCGACGTACTAGCCGGAGCCGCCGTCACTGCTTGCGGCGGACGGAGGCTTCGACCAGATCCAGGACAGCGGACAGGTTCTCGTTGGTGTGGCCGGAGGCGATGCGGGCGATCAAACCGTCGAGCACGAGGTCGAGGTAGCCGAGCAGCACGTCGGTCGGCACGTCGTCGCGCAGCGCGCCCGCGGCCTTGCGGCGTTCCAGGCGGGCCAGGGTCGCGGCGGTGAGTTCGGCCGAACGCTGGGTCCATCCGGCCCGGAACTCGGGATCGGTGCGCAGCCGCCGCGCGATCTCCAAACGCGTTCCGAGCCAGTTGAACTGCTCGGGGTGGGCGAGCATGTCGCGCATCACCTGCACGATGCCCTGATTGGCCGCGACGTCGGCCATGCGTTCGGCGTCCTCCTGGGCGAGGGCGAAGAACAACGCGTCCTTGTCGCGGAAGTGGTGGAAGATGGCGCCCCTGGACAGCCCGATCTCCTCCTCGAGCCGACGCACGGTGGCGCCGTCGTAGCCGTACTCGGCGAAGCAGCGGCGCGCTCCGTCGAGGATCTGGCTGCGCCGGGCGGCGAGGTGATCGTCACTGACCTTGGGCACGGAATCCTCCAGCGGGGAAACACGGACCCCCGCATCGGCGGTCCACCGATGCGGGGGTTCTCACAGTACGAGCGAGGCGAGCGTGATCCGAGCGCCGGCGACAACGGATCCGGAGCACTGGCGCTCATGGAGCCGTCGCCGCCCGCGCGATCGCGACTCCTCCGGGAGCGAGTCCTACGAACACGCGCCGCCGAAGGCGGAGCAATCAGGCCCGGATCATATTGCGCAGCACGTACTGCAGGATGCCGCCGTTGCGGTAGTAGTCGGCCTCACCGGGGGTGTCGATGCGAACCACCGCGTCGAAGGTGATCTTGTCACCGTTCTCCTTGGTGGCGGTGACCTTCAGGGTCTTGGGGGTGACACCCTCGTTCAGCTGGGTGATGCCCTCGATGTCGAAGGTCTCGGTGCCGTCCAGCTTCAGCGACGCGGCCGACTCGCCCGCCGGGAACTGCAGCGGGATGACGCCCATGCCGATGAGGTTGGAGCGGTGGATGCGCTCGAACGACTCGGTGATGACCGCCTTCACGCCCAGCAGGCTGGTGCCCTTGGCGGCCCAGTCGCGCGAGGAGCCAGAACCGTACTCCTTGCCGCCGAGCACGACCAGCGGGATGCCCGCGGCCTGGTAGTTCTGCGAGGCGTCGTAGATGAACGCCTGCGGACCACCGGGCTGGGTGAAGTCGCGGGTGTAACCGCCCGAGACGTCGTCGAGCAACTGGTTGCGCAGCCGGATGTTGGCGAAGGTGCCGCGGATCATCACCTCGTGGTTGCCGCGCCGCGAGCCGTAGGAGTTGTAGTCCTTGCGCTCGACGCCGTTGGCCTCCAGGTACTGCGCGGCCGGGGTGCCCGGCTTGATGTTGCCCGCCGGGGAGATGTGGTCGGTGGTGACCGAGTCGCCCAGCAGCGCCAGCACCCTGGCGCCCTTGATGTCGGTGACCGGCTCCGGCGTCTGCGGCATGCCGTCGAAGTACGGGGGCTTGCGCACGTAGGTCGACTCGGCGTCCCACTCGAAGGTCTTGCCCTCCGGGGTGGGCAGGCTGCGCCAGCGCTCGTCGCCCCGGAACACGTCCTTGTAGTCCTCGAGGAACATGTCGCGGCTGATGACCCGGTCGATGGTGTCCTGGATCTCCTGCGGCGAGGGCCAGATGTCCTTCAGGAAGACGTCGTTGCCCTCCGTGTCCTTGCCCAGCGGGTCGTTCTCGAAGTCGAAGTCCATGGTTCCCGCGAGCGCGTACGCGATGACCAGCGGCGGCGAGGCCAGGTAGTTCATCTTCACGTCGGGGGAGATGCGGCCTTCGAAGTTACGGTTGCCCGACAGCACCGCGGTGACGGTGAGATCGTTGTCGTTGACCGCCTTGGAGATCTCCTCCGGCAGCGGGCCGGTGTTGCCGATGCAGGTGGCGCAACCGAACGCGACCAGGTTGAAGCCCAGCTTGTCCAGGTACGGCCACAGGCCGGCCTTCTCGTAGTAGCCGTTGACGACCTGCGAGCCCGGCGCCATGGAGGTCTTCACCCACGGCTTGCGGGTCAGGCCCTTCTCCACCGCGTTACGGGCCAGCAGGGCGGCGCCGAGCATGACCGACGGGTTGGAGGTGTTGGTGCAGGAGGTGATCGAGGCGACCACGACGGCGCCGTGGTCGAGCACGAAGTCGCCGTACTCCTCGCTGCGCACCCGCACCGGCTTGGACGGACGGCCCTCGGCGCCGTTGGCGGCCGACGCAACCGACTCGGCGCCGTCGTCGGCGAAGGACAGCACAGCCGGGTCGCTGGCCGGGAAGGACTCCTCGACGGCCTCGTCCAGCTTGCTGTGCGGGGTGTCGGCGGCGGGGCCGCTCTCCGCGTCGTTGGTGTAGTTGTGGATGTCCTTGCGGAAGGCGATCTTCGACTCCGACAGCAGGATGCGGTCCTGCGGGCGCTTCGGGCCCGCGATGGACGGCACCACGGTGCTCAGATCCAGCTCGAGGTACTCGGAGTAGGCGGGCTCGGTGTCGGGATCGTGCCAGAGGCCCTGCTCCTTGGCGTACGCCTCGACCAGCGCGACCTGCTCGTCGGAGCGGCCGGTCAGGCGCAGGTAGTCGACGGTCACGTCGTCGATCGGGAAGATCGCCGCGGTGGAACCGAATTCGGGGCTCATGTTGCCCAGGGTGGCGCGGTTGGCCAGCGGCACCTCGGCGACGCCCTTGCCGTAGAACTCGACGAACTTGCCGACCACGCCGTGCTTGCGCAGCATGTCGGTGACGGTGAGCACCACGTCGGTGGCGGTCACGCCCGGCTGGATCTCACCGGTCAGCTTGAAGCCGACGACGCGCGGGATCAGCATCGAGACGGGCTGGCCGAGCATTGCCGCCTCGGCCTCGATGCCGCCGACGCCCCAGCCGAGGACGCCGAGGCCGTTGACCATGGTGGTGTGCGAGTCGGTGCCGACGCAGGTGTCGGGGTAGGCCTGGCCGTTGCGGACCATGACGACGCGGGCCAGGTGCTCGATGTTGACCTGGTGCACGATGCCGGTGCTCGGCGGAACGACCTTGAAGTCGTCGAACGCGGTCTGGCCCCAGCGCAGGAACTGGTAGCGCTCACCGTTGCGCTGGTATTCGATGTCGACGTTGCGCTCGAAAGCGTCGGCGCGGCCGAAGACGTCGATGATGACGGAGTGGTCGATGACCATCTCGGCGGGCGCGAGCGGGTTCACCTTGTCCGGGTCGCCGCCGAGGGTGGCCACGGCCTCGCGCATGGTGGCGAGGTCGACGATGCACGGCACGCCGGTGAAGTCCTGCATGATGACGCGGGCGGGCGTGAACTGGATCTCGGTGTTCGGCTGCGCCGTCGGATCCCAGTTCGCGATGGCGCGGATGTGATCGGCGGTGATGTTGGCGCCGTCCTCGGTGCGGAGGAGGTTCTCCGCGAGGACCTTCAGTGCGTAGGGGAGTTTCTCGGTGCCGGGCACGGCGGAGAGGCGGAAGATCTCGTAGGAGTTGCTTCCCACCTCGAGGGTGCCCTTGGCGCCGAAAGTATCGATACTTGTCGTCACGTCAGCTCCACTCGTCTGTGAGGGCGGCCACCGGCGGGGCTGTGCCGGCGGCCGAGTCTTCGGAGGTGCTCCGGCGCCGCTCGAGCGCCGGTTCCTCGCGGCTACGACCTTAACAGTACGCTTGTCCTGTGAAACACCTGGGGGCGGTTCGGCGTGCCGTGCGCGCGGGATGCGACACTCCGTCGCGTACTGTGCATTCGAGCCAGCAAGGGGGATCTTGCTCGCCCTGCAGTGTTGGATGCCCGTCGCTTCGGTTGCCGATGCGGCTCGACAGACCGGATGGAAGATGACCGCCCCGCTCAACTCGGTTTTCACCCCTATGGCCGCCGAATTGCCGCCCAATGTCACCACCGACACCGTGCGCAAGCTCACCGCCGATCTGGCCGACGATCACGTAGCGACGCTGACGGGTAAGGACAAGACCGAACTGGCCGCCATCGCCGCGGAGGCGCGATCGCACGGAGTCCCGCTGAGCATCGTGGTCGTCCCCGGCAATCCAGGACACGACTCGAGCCTACGGGACCTGGCCACCGAAGTGGGCAAGACGCAGCACGGCACCGTGGTCGTCCTCAGCGACGACTGGGTGGGCACCTACAGCGACACGATCAGCCGCGTGCGGCTGGAGTGGGCCGAGGACGCCGCCAAGGGCACGCAGGGCAAGAGCGGGGAAGCCGCGAGCATCTTCGCCAGTCGCTTGGAGACCCCGGAGTCGATGTCCTGGACCGCGATCACCTGCGTGCTGCTGGCCGGGACGGTGGCGGTCATCGCCGGACTGTACTGGGTCAAGGCGCGGCGGGAGACGAACGACGCGGAGCCGGAGCGGGTGGCTAGCGATCGGGGAGCCGCCGAACAACGCTCGCTGGAGGCTCGCGCCCACTAGCGCCACGCGGCGCCGACTGTGCCCGGGGGCTCGGCCCGGTCGGTTTTCGAGGTCTCGCGCGCCGGAACGGCGTGTCGTTCATCGCCGGGCGGATTTCCTGACGCGACTGTCCGAGCGGTCTGTGGCCTTCGCTGGATGCGAAGACCCCCGAGGTCATATATGGGGGTTGAGCGGGGCGTCAGCATCCGCAGCGCTACTTTTCCGAGCGGTTGGTCTGGTTTTGCCTACGAAAGATAGTTCAAAGTTTGGCAAATTTCGGGCAATGAAGGAAATGGGGGCGAGAGTGACGTAAGTGTCATACGGTTCGATTCGTCCCTGATGGGGAATATGTGTCTTCAGAGGCCATCTGTCGACCAAAGTGCGGCATGGTTCGCCTGATGCCTTGAGGATTGCCGGTATCCGGTCCCTTGGAGGTGCGATGCGCAACGACGGCGGGCTGATCGCTCGGCGCCGACTATCGGTCGCTGTTGGTTTGCTGATCTCGGTGGCTGTAGCGGTCACGGCTGGGCCGGTAGTGGCTGTCCCGCCTCCTCCGCCAAATCCCAGCGACGGCCAGATCGCGCAGGCCGGAGCGCAGGTCGACGCCGGGGTCGCCGAGGTCGGGTCCCTGATCAACCAGGTCGCCGCGGTCGATCACCAGCTGGGGGAACTCGACGACGCCGTCGCGCAGCGCCGGGAGGACGTGAACAAGGCTCTGGTCGACCTGCAGGACGCGCGCGACGCCGCCGACGCGGCCGCGGCCGTGGTGGTGGACACCCAGATCGCCTTGGCCGACGCCGCGGCGAAGGTGGGCCAGGCGCGGCACAACTTCGATCAGTTCGCCACGCAGGTCTATACCAACCCTGGCTCGGACTCGATGGTCACCTACCTCGCCGCGGCCACCCCCGCGGTCGCCCTGGACCGGGCCCAGCTCCTCGCGCTGGTGTCGAAGAACCGCCAGCAGGTGCTGGACAGCCTGCGGCGCGCGCAGATCGACCAAGGCAACAAGAACTCCACCGCGCGGCGGGCGAAGTCGGACGCCGACGCGGCCGCCGCGGTCGCCGCCGCGCGCAAGGCCGACGCCGAGCACGCGGTCGCCGCCGCCAAGGCCGAACTCGACCGGCAGACCGCCCAGCGCGACGACCTGCTGCGGCAGCGCCAGGACGCGCAGGGCCGCCTGGATCAGGCGCGGCGGAACGTGGCGGGCCTGCAGGATCAGCGCGAGGCCTTCCTCGCCTGGGACGCGTTGCGCAGAGCCGAGGAGGCCGCGGTCCGGGCCGCCGCCGCGGCAGCCGCCGCCCGCGCGGCCGCCGACCGGGCCGCCCAGGATCGCGCGGCCGAACTCGGCGCGGGCAAGCGCCCGCACACCCAACTGGACGATTCCCCGCCGCCGCGGCGGAGCGCGCCTCGACCGAAATCACCCGATGTCGGCGGTTCGTCGGCGATCGAGATCGTGGTCGATCGCGCCATGTCCCAGCTCGGCGTCACCTACGCCTGGGGTGGCGGCGACGAGGACGGGCCGACGCGAGGCATCCGGGACGGCGGCGTCGCCGACAGTTACGGGGACTTCGACAAAGTCGGCTTCGACTGCTCGGGGCTGATGGTCTACGCGTTCGCAGGCATCGGGGTATCGCTGCCGCACTACAGCGGCTACCAGTACAACGCGGGCACCCGCGTGCCGGTCGGCGATCGCGAGCGCGGCGACATGCTGTTCTGGGGGCCGAACGGCAGTCAGCACGTGGCGCTGTATCTCGGCGACGGAAAGATGGTGGAGGCGCCGGAGTCCGGCGACGTGGTGAAGGTGTCCCCCGTCCGCGAGGGCGGCATCATGCCGTTCGCGGTGCGCATCGTCTCTTGATCCGGACATTCCGGGTGCTCGGCCCGGCCGTGGCACCGCGGAATTCCCATTCTGTCGGGTCCGGTTGCGGCACAGGCGGTGATTACCTGGAATAGTTGTGGCAGCACGCACAGGACCAAGGCGAAAGCGGGGATGTTGGTGACTTCGACGGACGGTGTGAGCGGAGCGAACTCGGCGAAGGATGCGCCGGTCTCCACGCCCAGCACCCTCGAGCGTGACGTCCAGACCCTGGAGAAGGCGATCTACGAGGTCAAGCGGGTGATCGTGGGCCAGGATCGCCTGGTCGAGCGACTGCTCGTGGGCGTGCTCGCACGTGGACACGTCCTGCTCGAAGGTGTGCCCGGCATCGCCAAGACCCTTGCCGTGGAGACCTTCGCCAAGGTGGTCGGCGGCTCGTTCGCCCGCGTGCAGTTCACGCCCGACCTGGTGCCGACCGACCTCATCGGTACCCGTATCTACCGGCAGGGCCGCGAGGAGTTCGACACCGAGCTCGGCCCGGTCGTCGCCAACTTCGTGCTCGCCGACGAGATCAACCGCGCGCCGGCCAAGGTGCAGTCGGCGTTGCTCGAGGTGATGGCCGAGCGGCACGTGTCGATCGGCGGCAAGACCTACCCGATGCCGGATCCGTTCCTGGTCATGGCGACGCAGAACCCGATCGAGAGCGAGGGCGTGTACCCGCTGCCGGAGGCGCAGCGCGACCGCTTCCTGTTCAAGGTCGTCGTCGACTACCCCTCCGTGGAGGAAGAGCGCGAGATCATCTACCGGATGGGCGTCACGCCGCCGGAGGCGAGCCGGATCCTGCAGCCGGAGGATCTGATCCGCCTGCAGAAGGTCGCGGCCAACACCTTCGTGCACCACGCCCTGGTCGACTACGTGGTCCGCGTGATCGCGGCGACCCGCAAGCCGGCCGATTTCGGCATGCAGGACGTGGCCAGCTGGATCTCCTACGGCGCCTCGCCGCGCGCCAGCCTCGGCATCATCGCCGCCGCCCGCGCGGTCGCGCTGATCCGCGGCCGCGACTACGTGGTGCCGCAGGACGTCGTCGAGGTGATCCCGGACGTGCTGCGCCATCGCCTGGTGCTGTCCTACGACGCGCTCGCCGACGAGATCAGCCCGGAAGACGTCATCAAGCGCGTCCTGCAGACCGTCGGCCTGCCGCAGGTCGCCCCGCAGGCGGTCGCGCCCGGCGTGCCCGCCGCGCCGCCGCAGGGCGGCCCGCAGCAGGCGCCCCAGCCGCCGTCGCCGCAGCAGGCCGTGCCCCAGCCGCCCAACGGGCAGCAGTCGCAGCCCGCGGGCACCGTTCCGCCGAAGTGACCTCGGCATCGGATCGGGTCGCGCCAGTGCCGACGTCGCCGTCCCACGCACCGCCGTCCTTCCACGCGGGGGAGTTGACCGACCCCAGGCTCACGGTCGCGCTCAAGACCCTCGAACTCACCGTGCGCCGCAGGCTCGACGGCGTGCTGCACGGCGATCACCTCGGGCTCATCCCCGGCCCCGGCTCCGAGCCGGGTGAGGCGCGCGCCTACCAGCCGGGTGACGACGTGCGCCAGATGGATTGGTCGGTCACCGCCCGCACCACCCATCCGCACGTGCGGCAGATGATCGCCGACCGCGAGCTGGAGACCTGGATGGTGGTCGATCTGTCGGCCAGCCTGGACTTCGGCACCGCAGCCTGCCAGAAGCGTGACCTCGCCATCGCCGCCGCGGCCGCAATCACCCATCTGACCAGTGGCGGCGGCAACCGGATCGGGGCGGTCGTCGCCACCGGCGAACGGTTGACCCGCATCCCGGCGCGCGGCGGGCGCGTCCACGCGCAGTCGCTGCTGCGCAGCATCGCGACCACCCCGCACGCCCGCGACGGTGTGCGCGGCGACCTGCGCGGCGGCATCGAATCGTTGCGCCGCCCGCAGCGCAAGCGCGGACTGGCGGTGATCATCAGCGATTTCCTGGGTGACATCGATTGGCAGCGTTCGTTGCGCGCGATCTCGGCCAGGCACGATCTGCTCGCGGTCGAGGTGCTCGACCCTCGCGACCTGGCGTTGCCCGACATCGGCGACGTCGTGCTGCACGACCCGGAGACCGGGCGCACCCGCGAGTTCAGCGTGACCCCCACCCTGCGCGCCGATTTCGCGGCTGCCGCGCAGCGCCACCGTGAGCAGGTCGAACAGGCCCTGCGCAGCTGTGGCGCTCCGGTGCTCACCCTGCGAACCGATCGGGACTGGATCGCCGACGTGGTCCGGTTCGTGTCCACCCGGCGCCACAGTCTGGGCGCCCCGACCGGGCGGGTGCCACGTCAGTGAGTATTTCGCATTTCACCGCGCAGATCTGGCTCGGATTCCTCGTCGTCATCGCGTTGATCGCGCTCGGCTACGTCCTGGTGCAGCGCAACCGGCGCAAGCACATGCTGCAGTTCACCAACATGGAGCTGCTGGAGAAGGTCGCTCCGTCGCGGCCGGGCCCGTTCCGGCACGTGGCCGTCGCGCTGCTGCTGGTCGGCCTGGCGTTCCTCACCGTCGCCGCCGCCGGGCCGACCGCGGTCAAGAAGGTCCCGCGCAACCGCGCGACCGTCATGCTGGTGATGGACGTGTCGCTGTCGATGGAGGCGACCGACGTGGCCCCGAGCCGCATCCAGGTCGCCAAGAAAGCGGGCAAGGAGTTCGTCGACGGACTGCCCGAGGGCGTGAACATCGGCTTCGTCACCTTCGCCGGCACCGCCTCGGTGATGGTCTCGCCCACGACGAACCACGAATCGGTCAAGGCCGCGATCGACAATGTGCGGCTGGCCGAGCGCACGGCCACCGGGGAGGGCATTCTCACCGCGCTGCAGGCGATCGAGACGCTCGCCACGGTGCTCGGCGGAGCCCAGGAGCCGCCGCCCGCCAGGATCGTGCTGATGTCCGACGGAAAGCAGACCGTTCCGGATTTCAAGGACGTCGACAACCCCCGGCACGAGTACGTCGCCGCCCGGCTGGCCAAGAGCAAGAACGTCCCGATCTCGACCATCTCCTTCGGCACCCGCTGGGGCGTCGTCGAGATCCCCCGGGAGGACGGCAGCAAGGATCAGGTGCGCGTCGAGGTGGACGACGACGCCATGCGCGAGATAGCGCGGCTGTCCAACGGGGAGTTCTACACCGCGTCGTCACTGCAGGAGTTGACCAAGGTCTACGACACCTTGGAGCAACAGATCGGGTACGAGCTGACCAGAGGCGACGCCAGCCGCCCGTGGTTGCTGCTCGGACTGGTGGTCGTGGCGGCGGGAGTGGTGATCGGCTTGGTGTATCGCCAGCGTTTGCCTTAGCGCTGCGAACGCCAAGGCGCGCAGGCGAATACCGCGAGCCGTCGCCGTGGAAGTGTGTTAGCGTGCCCAGGACGGGCGGTAAGGGAGTGCCGCCCTCCTCGGGGCGGAATCATGCGAATTTCTGCAATCGTCACCGCTATCGCGTTCGCCGCGCTGGCCTTGGTCGCGGCTCCGCTGCCGGAGGCGTCGGCGGCGGGCTGTCCGTCCGGCAGTCTGTGTCAGTACTCCGGCGCGGGATTTTCCGGCACGGCGAAGGTGGTCACGCTCAACACGAAGAACTTCCGGAACTACTGCGGACCCGCGGGAGATCCGAGCACCAGATCGGTGATCAACAACACGAACGTCGAGTTGCTGTTCAGCTCCGGTTCCAACTGTGGCGGCGGACAACCGTACCGCTATGTGGGGCCGGGTAAGCAGGTGGCGGATCTGGGGTTCGACGCGCTGTCCGTGACTTGGTGCCCCAGCTGCTGAGCAGTGCCTCTCGCGTCGCTCGCCGAAGGTGAGTGAAAGGCGGCGCATCGATCGAATGCCGACCGGCCGGTGGTCTCCTGGACCACCGGCCGGTCCGCGTGAACGGGCCCCGATCGGGCGCCGGCGTTGTGGCGTTTCACGAACGAAGCCGGGCTCTGATGGCGCTCGGACGAACGTGACGGCCCGATCGTGGCCTGCCGATTCGACCAGGTAGGTTGAACCCCATGTCGAACATCACATCCCGGTCGGTCCTGGTGACCGGCGGAAACCGCGGCATCGGACTCGCGGTCGCGCAGCGTCTGCTTGCCGACGGTCACAAGGTGGCCGTCACGCATCGTGGGTCGGGGGTGCCGGACGGTCTGTTCGGTGTGAAATGCGATGTGACCGACAGCGAGTCGGTGGACGCCGCCTTCGCCGAGGTGGAGGCGCACCAGGGTGCGGTGGAGGTGCTCGTGGCCAACGCGGGCATCACCGACGACACCCTGCTCATGCGGATGACCGAAGAGCAGTTCACCAGGGTGCTCGACGCCAATCTGACCGGTGCGTTCCGGTGCGCCAAGCGGGCCAACCGCGCCATGCTGCGCGCGCGCTGGGGCCGGATGATCTTCCTCGGCTCGGTGGTCGGCATGAGCGGCCAAGCCGGCCAGATCAACTACGCCTCGTCCAAGGCCGGCGTGATCGGTCTGGCCCGCTCGATCACGCGCGAGCTGGGTTCGCGTTCGATCACCGCGAATGTGGTCGCGCCGGGTTTCATCGAGACCGACATGACCGCGGACCTGCCCGAGGACATGCGCGACATGGCCAAGAAGTTCATCCCGTTGCAGCGGCTCGGCCAGCCCGAGGACATCGCGGCCGTGGTCAGCTTCCTGGCCTCCGAGGATTCCGCCTACGTCTCCGGCGCCGTCATCCCGGTCGACGGCGGCATGGGCATGGGCCACTGATCACACCGAACGCGTAGCGCGGCCGGTTCCAGGCCGCCCGCAGCCAACCTCACAATCGAATTTCAGGAGAACCGAGAACTCATGGGCGGACTGCTCGAAGGCAAGACCATCCTGGTCACGGGCATCATCACCGATTCGTCGATCGCGTTCCACGCCGCGGCCGTCGCGCAGGAGCAGGGTGCGAAGGTGATCATCACCGGCATTCCGGAGCGGCTGCGACTGATCGACCGGATCGCCAAGCGCCTGCCCCAGGAGGTCCCGCCGGCCATCGGGCTCGACGTGACCAGTGAAGAGGATCTCGCCGGCTTGGCCGACAAGCTGCGCGAACTGGCTCCGCAGGGGATCGACGGAGTGCTGCACTCGATCGCGTTCGCCCCGCGCACCCTCATGGGTCCCGAGGCTCGGCCGTTCCTGGACGGTCCCGGCCCGGACGCCGCCAAGGCGTTCGAGATCTCGGCGTGGAGCTACGCGTCGCTGTCGCGCGCGGTGCTGCCGGTGATGAACGAGGGCGGCTCGATCGTCGGCATGGACTTCGATCCGCGCACCGCGATGCCGTTCTACAACTGGATGGGCGTGGCCAAGGCGGCGCTGGAGTCGGTGAACCGGTACGTCGCGCGCGAGGTGGGCGCGGCGAAGAAGATCCGGTCCAACCTCATCGCCGCGGGCCCGATCAAGACGCTGGCCGCCAAGGCGATCGCGGGCACCGCGACCGACGACGCCGCCAAGCTCAACCAGCTCAACGTCTACTGGGACGGCGCGTCGCCGATCGGCTGGGACGTCGACGACCCCACGGTGGTGGCGAAGTCGATCGTGACGCTGCTGTCGGACTGGCTGCCCGGCACCACCGGCTCCATCATCTACGTCGACGGCGGAGCCAGCCACAACACCTGGTTCCCGGAGAACATGGCGATCAACTGAGCGATCGGATGGGAGACACCGTGGTTCGAACCGCCGACGCGCTGCTGCTGCTGTCCTTCGGCGGTCCGGAGCGTCCCGAAGACGTCATGCCGTTCCTGGAGAACGTCACCCGGGGCAGGGGAGTGCCGCGCGAACGCCTCGAAGCGGTCGCCGAGCACTATCTGCACTTCGGCGGTGTCTCGCCGATCAACGCGCTCAATCGCGACATCATCACGGCGGTGGAGGCCGAACTGGCCGCCGCGGGCCTGGAGTTGCCGGTGTACTTCGGCAACCGGAACTGGCATCCCATGGTGGAGGACACCGTCGCGCGGATGGCCGCCGACGGTGTCGGCTCAGCGCTGGTCTTTCCGACTTCGGCGTGGGGCGGCTACTCCGGCTGCCTGCAGTACCACGAGGACATCGCCAGGGCGCGTGCCGCGTTCGGCGCGGGCGCGCCGCAGCTGCTGAAGCTGCGCCAGTACTTCGATCACCCTCTGCTGATCGAGACGTTCGCCGATGCCATCCGCTCGGCGCGCGATCGGCTCCCCGCCGGGCAGCGCGCCTCGGCGCGACTGGTGTTCACCGCGCATTCCATTCCGGTGTCGGCCGATGCGGCCGCGGGCCCGCCCGCCGACGGCGGCCGCCTCTACAGCCGTCAGGTCGCCGACGCGGCCCGATTGTGCGCCGTCGCAACCGGTTTCACCGATTACGACCTCGTCTGGCAGTCACGTTCGGGTCCGCCGCAGGTGCCGTGGCTGGAGCCGGACATCGTCGATCACCTGGACGATCTCGCGGCCAAGGGGGTCGAGGCCGTGGTCGTGTGTCCGGTGGGTTTCGTCTCCGATCATTTGGAAGTGATCTGGGATCTGGACAACGAGGCCGCGCAGAAAGCCGCCGAGCTCGGTATGGGTTTCGCGCGGGTCGCGACGCCGGGGAGTGACCCCCGCTTCGCGAAGCTGGTCGTCGAGTTGATCTCCGAGCAACTGCGCGGAGCCGAACCACGGCGGCTCGGTGCGGTCCCCGGCTACGGCTGTACGCGCGACGGCGCGCCGTGTGCCGTCGGCTGCTGTGCGATCACGCGTCGTCCCACTACTGGGAATTGAGGACGAGCGGTCGCGGATAGCATCGCCTGCGACCGATCGCCGAATCCGATTCTCTGGGGGGTAACTCTCGATGACCTATGCCGACGTGCTGACCAACGCCGCCGTGCTCGACCCGCACGCCTGGTCCGATGCGACCGTATGGACCGTGGCGCTCGACGCCACCGAGGCCAGGCGCCGTGGCCGTAGCAGTGGCAGCGGCGGCTTCTCGATCGGCGGTCTGCTGCTGTGCATCGGGGTCGTCGCCCTGGTGATCGGGCTCGTGATCTGGCTGAGCAAGCGGAACAAGTCGAATCAGCCCCAGCAGCAGTATCCGCAACAGCAGTACCCTCAGCAGTATCTTCCGCAGCAGAATTACCAAGGACAACAGCCGCAGTATCCGGCGCCCCAGTACCAGCAGCCGTATCCACCGCAGGGTCAACAGCAGTATCAGCAGTACCCGCCGCAGCACCAGTACCCGCCGCAGCAGCCGCCGTACCCGCCGCAGCGGTGAGACGCGTGCACGGGGATCTCAGAAATCCGGACTGCTCAGGCGGGTGTAGACCGTGGGGAAGCCGGGGCGTGCCGCGCCCACTCCCCAGGACGTGAGTCCGGCGAGATGCCCGTCGACGAGCAGCGGTCCGCCGCTGTCGTACTGAGCGGTGTCCGCGGTGGGGGTGCCTGCGCAGAGCATGGTGGACGGATCGAAGGCGGGACCATAGGCGGTGACGCACTCGCCGTCGGTGGCCAGGGGGAGGTTCGCCGCGCGCAATCGAGTGTTGGCCTCGTCGGTCTCGGAGGTCGCGCCCCAGCCCAGGATGGTCGCGGTGCCCGAAGCGGGCGCCGCGACGGTGATGGCCGGGCCGGGCTGCGGCTCGTCCAGGGTGAGGATCGCGACGTCGTCGTGATAGGCGGTCGTCATGTCCAGAACGGTGGCCCGGAAGCCGGGATGAATGCGAATGTCCCTGACGCGCACGGTTTTCCCGTCGTTTCCGCGCAGGTCGTCGCGGCCGAAGGTGACGGTGAGCGTCTGTGCCAGCGTCTGTGCCAGGGCCACGCAGTGCGCCGTCGTGACGACCCGGTCCGGCGCGATGAGCGCGCCGCCGCAGAACTGCCCGGAAGCGCGGGTGAGGAACAGCGGCGTGCCGATGGCCGCCAGCCACGGGTACTCCGCTGTCGTCGCCTCGGCGCCGCCGACGATCGCGGAGGCGGGGGCGGGCAAGGTGAGACCGAGCAGAACCGTCAGTGCGGTGAGGGCGGCCGCGCGGCGACGACGGGGGAAGCGCATGTCAGACCGCCCGAGACATGAGATCAGCGACTTCCGCGCGCGGAGGCGTGCACGGCGACCAGGCGCGCGGCGCGGATCGCGTCCCACAGCGGCCGCAGCAGCGATTCCTGCGCGCCGATCGCGCTGGCGGAGGTCGGCGCGGAGGCGGGCTCACGCTGCGCGACCGTGAGGATGGCGGCGACATGATCGGCCGTGTCGAGAATGCGCCTGGCGCGCAACGGAATCGACTCGGGATAGTCGTGCCGGGAGTAGTCGGCCAGTTCGGCTTCGATGAGCTCGCGGGGATCGGAGTCGGCCGCGCCGAGCGCCGTGGTGTGCAGTTTCATCAGCGCGTCGGCGGCGTCGCGGACCGCTTCGCGCATCGCGTATTCGGCTTCGCCGAGGGACATGTCGGAGCCGGGCGCCGCGGGGACGGGCGCGCTGTAGACGGTCCACTGCAGCGTGTCGTCCTCGGCCCAGTGCGGGATGAGACCGGTGCCCTCGGCGCCGGGGACGCCGATCAGCATGCCCTCGCCCGCCTCGATCGCGTCGGCGGCGAACGCCGTGCCCGCGGGGATGCCCCTGACGTCGCCGGGGACGGGCAGCACCAACCGCAATTGGGCGCCGGGCTGGGCCATCGTCTCGCGAATCACTTTGAGCAGCGCCATGACTCCGCTCCCCGGCTGGTAGCCGTGGGCGGACCAGGGTAGGTCGGTGCGACCGCCGGTGATCGGATCACCCGCCGCGATGGTGTGCTTGGGCGCCCAGGCGTGCAAGGCGGCCAAAACGTCGTCGGGCGCACTGCAGCCGGCCAGCCAGGAGCTCGCCCACACCGTCAGCGTCGCACTTGGAGAGCACATAATCATCGAGCATAAAGGGTGGGCGCTACCGGTGGGCATCCATCCGCGACGGCATCGGTGAGCAGCGCGGAAACCGCGGGGGCCACGCCGCCCGCGAGGAACGTGCCCGGGCGGATACTCTCCGGCACCGCAGGCGCGACGCCCGCGATCGGCGGTTAGTCCGGTTCGGTGACGAAATCGATGAGCCGCTCCACCGCGCCGATGAGCGGCGCCTCCAGATCGCGGAAGGAGGACACCGCCTCGTACACCTTCCGCCAGCCGTCCTGCGGGGAACCCCAGCGCAGGCGCGAGCAGACGCCGGTCTTCCAGTCCTCGTCGCGGGGCACCTGCGGCCACCGGGCGATGCCGAGGGTGGCCGGGCGCACCGCTTGCCAGATGTCGACGAACGGGTGCCCGGTGACCAGCACGTGCGGCCCGAGCCCTGTGGTCAGCTGGGTCTCCTTCGATCCGGTCACCAGGTGGTCGACCAGCACGCCGACCCGCCTGCCCGGGCCGGGTCGGAAGTCCGCGAGCCGAGCGGCCAGGTTGTCCAGCCCTTCCAACTGCTCGACGACCACTCCCTCGACCCGGAGGTCGTGACCCCACACCCGCTCCACCAGCGCGGCGTCGTGCACGCCCTCCACCCAGATCCGGCTGCCGCGGGCGACCCGGGCGCGCAGGCCGTCGACCCGGGTGGAGCCGGAGGCGGAGCGGTTCGGCGTCTTCGGTGGGGCGGCCCGCGGCCGTACCAGCGTCACCGGCTCGCCGTCGATGAGGAACGCGGCCTCGCGCAGCGCGAACAGGCGCACCGTGCCGCGGGCGTCCTCCAGTTTCACGAACTCGCCGTCGTAGCTGCGATCGAATCCGACCACCGCGCCGCAGAATCCGGTGGCGGCGTCCTCGACGACCAGGTCTCGTTCCGCGGTGACCACGGGCACCGCCCGCTTCTTCGATCGAAGATGTCCGGAGAAGATGTCGCCGTACCTGTCGCGCCCGCTCACCTGCCTGAAGCTAGCACCGCCGCTGTGGCTTTCGGCGCACCAGGGGCACCGCGGGTCCGCGCGCGGAATTCCTCGGCAGTACTCGCGAAGGTCGCGCCCGAGATCATGATCCGCGCACTACAGTGGTCGTGTGGCCGCAATTTTTTGGCTGGTCGCGGGCATTCTGCTCGCGGCGGCGGAGATGCTCACCGGCGACTTCACCTTGCTGATGCTCGGTGTCGCCGCGCTGGGCACCGCCGGTGTCAGCGCGGCGGCGGGCACCTCCGTCGTCGCCGACGCCGTCGTCTTCGCGGTGATCTCGGCGGTAATGCTGCTCGGCGTGCGCCCGATCATCCGGCGTCGCTTCGGAACTCCACCGCCGACGCCGACGAACGTGGACGCCTTGCCCGGCAAGACCGCGCTGGTGCTCGAGCAGGTCGCGGCGCATTCCGGTCAGGTGAAGCTGAACGGCGAGGTGTGGACCGCGCGGCCGATGGACACGACCGAAGTCTATGAACCGGGTACGACCGTATACGTCATGAAGATCGACGGCGCGACCGCCGTCGTCTGGAAGGGGCCTTGATGGCTGTACTGATCGTTGCCGCCGTCCTCATCTTGCTGGTCGTGGTGGTGGTCTTCAAGTCGATCGCGCTGGTGCCGCAGGCCGAGGCCGCGGTGATCGAGCGGTTGGGCCGGTATTCGCGGACGGTCTCCGGCCAGCTCACGTTCCTCGTGCCGTTCGCCGATCGCGTCCGCGCCAAGGTGGATCTGCGGGAGCGGGTGGTGTCGTTCCCGCCGCAGCCGGTGATCACCGAGGACAACCTCACCCTGCACATCGACACGGTGGTCTATTTCCAGGTGACCAGCCCGCAGGCGGCGGTGTACGAGATCAGCAACTACATCGCCGCCGTCGAGCAACTGACCGTCACCACACTGCGCAACGTCGTGGGCGGCATGACGCTCGAGCAGACGCTCACCTCCCGCGACGCGATCAACGGCCAGCTGCGCGGTGTGCTGGACGAGGCGACCGGGCGCTGGGGGCTGCGCGTGGCGCGGGTCGAGCTGAAGAGCATCGATCCGCCTCCGTCGATCCAGGAGTCGATGGAGAAGCAGATGAAGGCCGACCGCGAGAAGCGCGCCATGATCCTCACCGCGGAGGGCCAGCGCGAATCGGCGATCAAGACGGCCGAGGGTTCCAAGCAGGCGCAGATCCTGTCCGCCGAGGGCGCCAAGCAGTCGGCGATCCTGGCCGCCGAAGGCGAACGGCAGAGCCGCATCCTGCGGGCGCAGGGTGAGCGCGCCGCCGCGTACCTGCAGGCCCAAGGCCAGGCAAAGGCGATCGAAAAGGTCTTCGCCGCCATCAAATCCGGCAAGCCGACACCGGAATTGCTTGCCTACCAGTACATGCAGACGTTGCCAATGGTCGCGCGCGGCGACGCCAACAAGGTGTGGCTGGTGCCCAGCGACTTCGGCAAGGCGCTGGAGGGGTTCGCGAAGAGCTTCGGCACGCAAGGCGAGGACGGCGTGTTCCGGTACGAGCCGCCGGCCTCCGACGGCGCGGAAGCCAAGCCGGAGGACGATTCGGATGTCGCGGACTGGTTCGACACGGCGCCCGACCCGACTATCGAGCGCGCCGTGCGGGCTGCCGAGGCGACGGCGCGGACGCCGGTGGAGGGGCTGACCCCGACACCGCCCCCGCAGGGGTTCGAGCCTTCGCCGCACCAGCCGGTCATCCCTCCGCAGGAGGCTTTCCCGGCCCAGCAGCCGCCGCAACAACCTCCGGCCCAGCGTCAGGACGACCCGCACGGCCGTCCGTGGCAGCCGCCGGAGAACTTCTCGAAATAGCGTCGCGCGCCGCCCCGGCCTCCATTCGCGTCCGGGGCGGTCGCGTCGATGCGGCCGGATCGTTCAGCCTGGCAGTCCGGCGGCGCGAATCGCTGGGACGACCACGTCGGCGATGCCCCGCATGCCCTGCGGGTTGAGGTGGTAGGGCAGAAGCGTCTCGGTGGCGAGGACGGGCTCCATCCAGCGGACGCCGACGGGCGCGCACGCGTCGCGGCCCTCCGACGCGGCGCTGGTGTCCACATAGATCGCGCCGTGCGCGGTGGCGACGCGGGAGACCACGGCGTTGAGATGGTCGAAGGCGGCTTGGATGGGCGCGGCGTCGGACGGGCGAAGACCGACCAGCGCCGGACAGCCGCCGTCGCGCACGTAGCGCGGCCAGCCGTCGACGACGATCAGCGCCCGCGGCGCGCGGGCCGAGATCTGTCGCAGTGCGGTGGCGTAGGACTCCGCGATCGCATCGATGTCGGCGGCCCAGTCCGGACCGGCGCACCCGCCCACGCCGGTGAGGCCGTAGACATGGCAGGCGACGATGTGCTCGGCCATCAGCGCGTCATTGGCGCCGATGTGCACCGTGACCAATCTGGTGGCGGGGCCGAGGGCGTCGAACTGGGGTGGGATGCCCGGTTGCTGCGGGGCGGCGAGGTCCGCGATACGGGCGGAGTTGCAGGTGCGGTCGTCGATCGGCAAGCCGAGGTCCAGGGCGATCAGCTGCGGTGTGTTCGCGGTGGAGCGCAGGCATCGGAACGGTGCCGAGATGTCGAAGTTCCGCACGCCCGTGGTGGCCGCCCCGGAATCGCCCAGGGCGACGTATTCGGCCCCGCCGGTGGGCTCGGCCCCGGCGGGGGCGGTGGCGCCCATGGCGATCAGACAGGCGATGACCGTGACGGCCCGCGCAAGATTCGTCATGTCGTTTCCGTCCGTCCAGTCGTCGGCGCGCTGCGAAACATGTACGTCTCTCTGTGCCGAACGCTACTCGGGCAGGCACGTCCGCGGGCGGAATCGGGTGGCAGACTGCCAGATATGACGACACCTGGATGGGCCGAAGTGGACCGCTACTTAGTGCAGACCCTCGTGGCGGATCCCGACTCCGACGCGGCGCTGGCGGCGAACAAGGACGCGGGCCTGCCCGCGATCGACGTGTCACCGCCCCAGGGAAAGTTCCTCCATCTGCTGGCCAGGACGGTGGGCGCGCGACGGGTGCTGGAGATCGGCACGCTCGGCGGATACAGCACCATCTGGCTCGCCCGCGCGGTGGGACCGGAGGGGCGGGTGCTCACGCTCGAGTTCGCCGACCGGCACGCCGAGGTGGCGCGGGCGAATCTGGACCGGGCGGGCGTCGGCGACCGAGTGGAGATCCGGGTCGGCGCCGCGCTGGACAGCCTGCCCGTGCTCGCCGAAGAGGATCCGGAGCCGTTCGACTTGGTCTTCATCGACGCGGACAAGGTGAACAACTCCAACTACGTGCTGTGGGCGCTGCGGCTGACCCGGCCGGGCTCGGTGATCATTGTCGACAACGTCGTGCGCGGCGGCGCGATCGCCGACGAGCGGTCCGACGACCCGAACGCGCAGGCCAGTCGCGAACTCGTCGAGTTGCTCCAAGCCGAGCCCAGCCTGGACGCCACCGTGGTGCAGACCGTCGGCGCCAAAGGCTGGGACGGCTTCGCCTACGCCGTCGTGAACGGCGACAGCGTCGGGTGAACCGGCTCGGCCAGGGCTCCAGCACCCCGGTTTCGTAGCGCCGGTTCCAACATCAAGTCAGGTCGAGGTCAACCGCTCGCGCCGCGCCGCCCTGGCCTCGAAACCGTCGCAGAGCGCGTCCAGGCCGTCGTAGAGCAGTTCCTCCTGGGTCAGGTTCCGCACGCCGCTGCCGGCGAGATCGGCCAGCGCGGAAGGGACCGGTCCCTGGGACGTGCCGTCGAGCAGCGTCCGCAACCCGTTCTCGCCCGCCGGGTCCATGCCTTTGCGCGCCATCAGCTCGGCGCTGATCTCGGGCAGCGTCGCGCCGGAGATGTAGTTCCACACGGCGAAGGACATGCCGGTCGCCTCGCGGGTGGACACGCCGAGTTCCAGGAACCCCTCCACCAGCCAGGCCAGGCACGCCAGGCTCTGCGGCCCGAAGCTGTAACGCGGTGTGGCGAAGGTGAGCAGCACCCACGGATGTTGCCGGTACAGGGCCCAGTCGATTTCGGCGGCGATGCGGACCCGGTCGCGCCAGCTCCACCCCTGCCCCTCGGGGGGCGGATACGGATTGCGCCGGGCCACTTCGTCGGTCATCAGCGCGAGCAATTCGTCTTTGTTCGCGACGTGGCGATACAGCGACATGGCTCCCACGCCGAGCCGATCGGCGATGCGCCGCATGGACAGCGCGTCCAAGCCCTCGGCGTCGGCGAGCTCGATCGCGGTGTCGACAATGGCGGCGCGGTGCAGCATGCGTACACTGTACCCGGGCTCATGCGTACGACGTACGCGCCATGGAGAGGAAGTTCGGTGATGACACACGTGCGGCCGGCCAGGACCGAACCGGCCACGACGGGCTCGCGACGCGCTTGGCTGGGGCTCGCGGTTCTGCTGTTGCCGGTGCTGCTGGTGTCCATGGACATCTCGGTGCTGTTCCTCGCGCTGCCGACGCTGACCCTCGATCTGGACCCCTCCGCCGATCAGCAACTGTGGATCCTGGATATCTACGGCTTCCTGATCGCGGGCCTGCTGATCACCATGGGCAATCTCGGCGACCGGATCGGTCGGCGCAACATCTTGCTCACCGGCGCGGCGGTTTTCGGCATCGCGTCGGTGATCGCCGCGTTCGCCCCCACCGCCGGCGTGCTGATCGCGGCGCGGGCGCTGATGGGCATCGGCGGTGCGACCTTGCTGCCGTCCAGCCTGGCGCTGATCTCCAGCCTGTTCCCGGACGCGCGGGAGCGGGCCGCCGCGATCGGCATCTGGACGGCGTTCTTCGCGGGCGGCTCGGCCGTCGGGCCGATCATCGGCGGCGCGCTGCTGCACCACTTCTGGTGGGGCTCGGTGTTTCTCATCAATCTTCCGGTGCTGCTGGTGCTGCTCGCCTTCGGCCCGTTCGTGTTGCCGGAACACCGAGCGGGGGTGCGGGAACCGCTGGATCTGCCGAGTGTCGCGTTGTCGATCGGCGGCATCCTGCCGGTGGTGTACGGGATCAAACACGCCGCCACCGAGGGCATCGATGCGCAAGCGGTCGTCGTCGCGCTGGTGGGCGCGGTGATCCTGACCGTGTTCGTGCGCAGGCAGCGACAGCTGCGCGACCCTCTGCTCGATCTGCGGCTGTTCGCCAGGCCGCAGTTCTCGGTGGCCATCGGCGCCAGTCTCGCCGGCATGATGTCGCTGGCCGGTCTCAGCTATCTCACCAGCATCTATCTGCAGTCGGTGACCGGGCGCACGCCGCTGGCGGCGGCGCTGCTCGGCATTCCGATGGCGATCGCGGTTTTCGTCTGCTCGATGGGCGGCGCCCGAGTCGGACATCGTTTCGGCGCCCGCGCGACGTTCGTGTTCGCGCTGCTCGCCTCCGCCGCGGGCAACCTGATGCTGCTCGGTGTGGGCGCGCACGACGGACTCGGCTGGTACCTGGCCGGTTCCACGATCGCAGGCATCGGATACGGCCTCGCCTTCACGCTGGTGTCCGAGGTCTCGGTGTCGTCGGTGCCGCCGGAGCGGGCCGGGTCGGCGGTGGGCATCTCGGAGACCAGCTTCGAACTCGGCAATGCGCTCGGCCTGGCGCTGCTCGGTTCGCTCGCGGCGCTGATCTTCCGGTCCGGGGGTGACTACGCGGCGACGCTCGGCGAGACCATTCAGCACGCGGGCGCGAACGCGGCGCTGGTCGAGGCGGCGCGCGAATCCTTCGTCGACGGCATGCACGTCGCGGTGGCCGTCGGCGCGACCGTGCTCACGGCGATGGCGCTGATCGCGCGCTTCGCCGCTCCGCGTCCGAGTTGAGCCGCGCGGCCGGGATCAGTGGCCGAAGACGGAGGTCACTATCTCGGCTGCCCAGCGGTTCATCGGCCGGACGACCGCGCCGTGCACCCAGCGGACCGGACGCACCACCAAGGCGAGCCAGACGACGGCCGAAGCGCCGAACACCGGGCGCAACACGTAGCGGTACAGCGCCCGGCACGGCAGCACGACGAGCACACCGACGACGAGGGTCGCCACGCGCCACCCGTAGCGCGCGGTCGCGCGCACCGCGTTCCAGAGCGGGCGCAGCACCCAACGCCACAACTGCGACAGCGGCCAGACGATGAGCCACTCGAGGGTGCGGTGGCATACCCACGCGACGGCATATGCGATCGGATACACGACCCAGCGCAGCAACCACGCCCCCACGGGACGAATCACTGTGCGCCACAGAAAAATTTCTACCGCGCGCCGCAGCGGTCGCAGCAGGTATTCCAGCAGCAGCGACAGCATCGGTGTGAGCACCGAGCCCCACAGCAGATGCTGCACCACCCAGCCCCACAGGAAATCCTTCGCGACTATCCACGCGGGCCGCAGCACCCAGTGCCAGATCAGCTCGGCTGCCGGAACCAGCAGGTAGCGTGCGACGAAGACGAGCGCCGCTCCGATCGCGCGACCGAGGAAGGCAATGCCCTCCCACAGCAGACGGATCGGAACCAGCACCACGATCGCGATCCCGCGCGCGATCCACTGTGCGATCGAGACCTGTGCGTCCGGCGTCGACACCTCGTTCCCCCTCGTCGAATGCACCGGGCGAAGCCGCGGTGAGAAAGTCTGTGCGCCGGCTACATTCGACCACGCGAACGCCGCCGGGCGCGTGAGTAGAAATGCTCGAGTGGCGCGTCGGCGCGCCTCCCACGAATCGAACGGCGTTCGTGATAATATAAAATGTCATGTTTTCGCATGACATTTACCTCGCCGATGGCGCTTCAGCACCCGGCATCGAAGCGGTCCAGACTTTCCTCCGCCGCTACGACGACAGTGTTGCCGCCTCCGACTTCGATGCCCTGCCAGGCTATTTCGATCCGCAGATCCTGGTCGTCACGCCCACGACGAGCCGGTGCGTCACCCGCGCGGAATTCATCGCGGGCGCTCGCGCCCGTGCCCGCGGGCTCGCCGCTGCGCGCGCGACGCTGGCCGCCCAGTCCACCATCGCACTCGGCGGGCACTGCTGGCTCAGTTCGGCGCACTGGACGATGAGCATCGGCGACGCGCCCGCCCTTGACCTCTACAGCGATTTCCTGGTCCGGCGCGCCGACGGCGAGCTGAGTATCTCCGCCTACCTCACCCGCCAGGACCTGCCGCAACTCGTGCGGGACCGCTCCGGCGCGCACTGATGCGGCGAACTCGCCGGTGGGCACGGTGATCGACGCCTACAGTCGAAGTCGTGGACCACGCCCCGGCTTCGAACAGCGGCAGGCCGATCGCCGAACGGGTGGCGACACGGCTGCTGTATCCCACGTCGCGTCCGCGCGAACAGGCGCTGCGCGCCGCGGTCGACGGAAAGAACGTGCTGGTCACCGGGGCATCGCACGGCATAGGCAAGGCCAGTGCGCGCAAGCTGGCCGGTGCGGGCGCGACCGTCGCGCTCGTCGCCCGCTCCGGCGGCGAACTCGAGCGGCTGGCCGCGGAGATCACCGCCGCGGGCGGCGTCGCGCACAGCTACCCGACCGATCTCACGGACATGGACGCGGTCGAACGGCTCGGCCACCGCCTACTCGACGAGCACGGCCACCTCGACGTGGTGATCAACAACGCGGGCAAGTCGATCCGCCGCCCGATCGACGAGTCCTACGACCGCTTCCACGATTTCACCCGCACCATCGATGTCAACTACCTCGGTCCGGTGCGCTTGCTGCTCACGCTGCTGCCCGCCATGCGCGCCCGCGGACGAGGCCACCTCGTCAACGTATCCACGTGGGGCGTGCGCATGCCGCCCGCGCCGCGCTGGGCCGCCTACGGAGCGTCCAAATCCGCCTTCGACGTCTGGTTGCGCAGTGTCGCGGCCGAGGTGTCCGGCGACGGTGTCACCGCCACCTCGATCTACCTGCCGCTCGTGCACACCAGGATGAGCGCGCCCACCGACTTCAGCCGGGTCCCCGGCCTGACCGTGGCCGAGGCAGCCGACCTGGTCTGCCACGCGGTGACCGCGAAGCCGCGCGAAATCGCACCGTGGTGGTCGGCCCCCGTGCAGGCGTGGACCGACCTGACCCGCGGCCGCGCCCAGCGTTTCATGGAACGCGCCTTCCGCCGCTGACCGGAACATCCGGGAAACGACCACGACTTCCGCACGACACACCGGGACATAGGATCGACGGATGCGCGAATCCGCTCCGATCGGTCCGGCCGGTCTCACGACGGTGCTCGCGCTCGCCGACTCGCGGCTGCCGATCGGCGGGCACGTGCACTCCGGCGGGGTGGAAGAAGCCGTCGCCTCCGGCCTGGTCCGCGACGTCGCGACGGTGGAGCTGTATCTGCGCCGCCGCGTCCTGACCTCGGCGCTGGTGGCCGCGTCGCTCGCGGCGGCGGTGTGCGCGGGGGAACTGGAGCCAGCGCGGGCGGAGGCGGAAGCCGATGCGCGCACGCCCGCGCCAGCGGCGCGGGCGGCCTCCCGCGCCCAGGGGCGCGGTCTGGCGCGCCTGGCGAAACAGCTGTGGCCGGGACACGATTGGTCGCCGCTCGGCACGACACCGCATCTGTCCACGGTCTTCGGAATGGTCGGCCCGGCCGCCGCGGTGCAGCCCGGGGAGATCGCCGGTGTGGTGGTCTACACGACCCTCACCGGCGCCGCCACCGCGGCCCAGCGTCTGCTGGCCCTCGATCCCGCCGCGATCGCCGCGTGCACGGTCCGGCTGGCCGGCCTGTGCGACCGCGTCGCCGCCGAGGCCGTGACCGGCCTGGCCGCGATGTCCGACCCGCTGCAGGACGTGCTCGCCGAGCGCCACCGGCAGCGGGACATGCCCCTGTTCGCGAGCTGACGCCCCGGAAGAAGGAGACCGCGCCATGCCCCCGCATCTGATCGACGGTGAGCCGCACGACCACGGTCACGACCGGCCGAAACGGGCCCGCACGCCCGGGGAGGCCCTGCGCATCGGCATCGGCGGCCCGGTCGGTTCGGGCAAGACCGCGCTGGTGGCGGCGCTGTGCAGGCAGTTGCGCGACGAGCTGTCGCTGGCGGTGCTGACCAACGACATCTACACCACAGAGGACGCCGACTTCCTGCGCAGGCACGCGGTCCTGCCGGACGAGCGGATCGCCGCCGTGCAGACCGGCGGGTGTCCGCACACCGCCATCCGGGACGACATCACCGCCAACCTCGACGCCATCGATGATCTGGTCGCCGCCAATCCGCCGCTGGATCTGATCCTGGTGGAATCCGGCGGCGACAATCTGACCGCGACCTTCTCCTCGGGCCTGATCGACGTGCAGATCTTCGTGGTGGACGTGGCGGGCGGCGACAAGGTGCCGCGCAAAGGCGGTCCCGGCGTGACGTTCTCGGATCTGCTGGTGGTCAACAAGACGGATCTGGCTGCGCTGGTCGGCGCGGACCTGGGCGTGATGGAGCGCGACGCGGCGCGGGTGCGTGCGAACCGGCCGACGGTGCTCGTCTCGCTCACCGAGGACCCCGCGGCGACGCCCGTGCTGGCCTGGGTGCGCGAGCGATTGCGCGAGGTCGCCGAGCAGGACCGGGCGGGCGCCGGCGAATCCGCCGCCGCGCACTGAGTTCCGCCGGTGCGCACCGAGTTACGCATCGTCGCTCGTCCAGGGGTTCTTCCGGAGATCCACGCGAGCGGCGGGTTGTCGGCCCGCCGCACCGGCCCGCGCACGGTCCACCTCATCGGCACTGCCGCCACGCCGCTGGGCGGCGACGAACTCGACATCGTGATCGTGGTCGCGGCGGGCGCCGAACTGGTGGTGCGCTCGGTCGCGGCCACGCTGGCGCTACCCGGCCGGGCGACGCCGCTGTCGTCCGGGCGCTGGCAGCTGGAGGTCGGCAGCGGGGGAGTGCTGGATTTCGATCCCGAGCCGATGATCGTCGCGGGCGGCGCTCGGCACCAGACGGTTACCACAATCCGCCTGGATGCCGGAGCCCGGCTGCGGATGCGTGAGCGCGTTCAGCTCGGACGCACGGGCGAGGACGGCGGGCAGTGGCGAGGAGATCTGATCGCCGACGTCGACGACATGCCCCTACTGCGCCACCGGCTGGCGCTGGGCGCGGGCACGCCGGCCGATGACGCGCTGTCCGCGCCGCGTGCTTTGGAGAGCGAACTCGTCTACCCGGACGAATGCACGGCGGCGACTGCCGATTTGCGGGAGAGCCGGTTGCCGCTGGCAGCGGGCGGCAGTTTGTTCACCCGCACCGGATCGGTGCTGCGGGTGTCGGGCGTGGAACGCGCCGAGGTGAAGGGCTGATCAACGGCGATCGGAAGTGCCGCCGTGGTGCGCTCGCATCCGGGGCGGCCTGTCGGGACCGCTCCCGTGCCGTATGTGGGATTCGTTCCATTCAGGTGTAATTCGACCGAGGCTTGGAGAAAGAAAGGGTGGGAGCTCGACAGCGTCGTCGGGTTCCCACCCTTTCGGCTCGCCTCGCGGAAACGTCATCCGGTCAGCCGTTGGCCGTGTCCGCGGCCTCCGTTGCCGTCTCGGCCGGGGCCGGGGCGACCGGTTCCGGTGCGCTGAGCGCCCGCGGCGGCGCGCTGAGCGCATGCACCGCTCCGAGTCCCGCGCCGATGCCCGCGCCGATGGCGGACAGCGGGGCGGCCATCAGCGCCGCACCGTAGGCGGCCCCGATCGGGCCTGCGGCCAGGCCGATCGGCGCGAACGGCAGACCGATGGCCAAGGCGAGACCGCCGCCGACGGCCGCACCGAACAGGGCGAACGGGCTGGCGAACACGAAGCCCGCCGCCGCGCCGATCGCGGCGGCGCCCATGGTCTGACCGGCGACGCGGTCGGATCGCGTGCGCTCCATCCCGATCGAATCGAAGAACGTCGCCATATTCGCTTCGGCCATCGCGGCGGTGTCGTTGATCTGGATCGCCTGCTCCCGGTAGAGCCACTCCGGCGCGTCGACCTGCACGTCGCCGAAGCGCAATTTGCCGGAAGGCGGCGCGATCGGCGGCACGGGGGCCACCGGAACCGGCGCGTGCAGCCCTACCAGCGGAGCCAGATACTGGTGATCGGGCAGTGGACGTGCCCATTGCAACGAACTCAGCACGTCGTCGGGGATCCGCAGACCCTCGTACGGGCGCACGTTCGGCGCCTCGGCCGCGGGCCACTGGGCCGGTTCGGAATCCGTCCTGGTCACCGGAACCGGTAGATCGGGCTCGGCGTTCGCCGTCCCGGTTCCCACCAGCGCCAGCACGAGAGGAACCGTCCCCACGGCGACCAGGGAGCCCAGTTTCGCCCGGTACGGCCTGGGTGCTCGGTGCTTGCCTGTGCCCATAGATCACCTTTCATCCGAAGGAGACGTCGACGCCTCACATTCGGATCCGCTGGGCGACCTGGATTGGTCGAACGCGCGACGACGGCGCGATCAGCCCGCTTTCGCGTCGGTGTGCGCCTTGTCCACCGCGACCCTGCTGTTGGTGGACGCGCCGAGGGCGGCGGCGAGTTGTTCGGCGTCTTCGTCGTCGCCGTTGCTGATCGCCTCCAGGGCCAATCGGGCGAACACCCACTGCTCGGTGGCGGCCATCTGCCCGCGGCTGCGGCCGAGGAAGGTGACGAACCACTGGATCACGGTGACGATCCGGCTGCGGTAGCCGACCAGGTAGTACAGGTGCAGCGCCAGCCAGGCCAGCCACGCGATGAACCCGCCGAACTCCAGCTTGCCCACCTGGCACACGGCGCTGAACCGCGAGATCGTGGCCATGCTGCCCTTGTTGAAGTACTTGAACGGCTTGCGCTCCTGCGGCGTCTGGCCTTTCAGCCCGGCTTTGATCTGCCGGGCGGCATAGGTCGCGCCCTGGATGGCGCCCTGCGCCTGCCCCGGTACGTTCGGCACCGACATCAGGTCGCCGACCACGAAGACGTTCGGGTGGCCTTTGATGGTCAGGTCCGGCTCGACCACGACCCGGCCCGCGCGGTCGACCTCGGTGCCGTCGGACTGGTCGGCGATCAGCTTGCCCAGCGGGCTGGCCTGCACGCCCGCCGACCACACCTTGCACGCCGACTCGATGCGGCGGACCGTGCCGTCGGAGTCCTTCACCGTGACGCCGAACGCGTCGACATCGATCACCATGGCGTTGAGCTGGATCTCCACGCCCATCTTCTCCAGGCGCCGTTGGGCCTTGCCGCCGAGCTTGGGACCCATGGGGCCGAGCACCGCGCCCGCGCCCTCGATGAGCACGACCCTGGCGTCGCGCGGATCGATGTTGTGGAAGGTGCCCTCCAGCGTGCGGTCGGACAGCTCGGCGATCTGCCCGGCCAGCTCCACGCCGGTCGGGCCCGCGCCGACGATGACGAAGGTGAGCAACCGGTCGCGCTCCTCCTGGGTGGTCGCGAGTTCGGCCTGCTCGAAGGCGCCGAGAATGCGGCCGCGTAGCTCCAGCGCGTCGTCGATGGTCTTCATGCCCGGCGCGTAGGTGGCGAAGCGGTCGTTGCCGAAATAGGACTGCTGCGCGCCGGTCGCGACGATCAGGCTGTCGAACGGGGTGACCGTGTCCTGGTCGAGCAGGCGGGAGGTCACCGTGTTGGCGGTCAGGTCGATGTCGGTGACCTCACCGAGCAGCACCTGCGCGTTCTTCTGCTTGCGCAGCACCAGCCGGGTGGCCGGCGCGATCTCGCCGACCGAAAGGATGCCGGTGGCGACCTGGTAGAGCAGCGGCTGGAACAGATGGGTCGAGGTCTTCGAGATCAGCGTGACGTCGACATCGGCGCGCTTGAGGTGCTTGGTGCCGAACAGGCCGCCGAAGCCCGAGCCGATCACCACCACCCGGTGCCGGCCGTTCTCGACAGTCTGAGTGCTCATCGTCCTGCTCCTCGATGGACCTTGGGGGTCGTCCCCGGCGGCGATTCCTGACAGCTAAACCGTAGCCGCCGCGCCGGGCACCGTCACGGCGAGATCCCCGTTCCTGGCGTGTTGCGGTGCGAAGTCGCACCGCCGCCGGGCCGGGTAGGGGAGGATCGACCCGAGCGAACCGGCCGGGTGGACGAGGTCGGGAGCCTACGATGGTAACTGTCGCTCAGGGAGGATTGCCATGGTCGCCGGTGACCGTGCGATCGGCCGGAAGCCCAGCGTGCAGGCCGAATCGGAGAACATCGCGCTGATCGAGGTACCGCACGGCCATCTGATCGACCGGGCGCTGGGATTGCTGCCGGAACGGCGCCAGGTGCTGGCCACCCCGCCGCTGGGCAGCGGCACCGTCCCGGTGCGCGGCGATGCCGGGCTGCCCTACCTGGGCCGGGCGTTGCACTACATGCGCTGGGGCCCAGCGGAGATGATGGAGCGCTACCGCAGGTACGGACCCGTCTCGCTGAACACCTCGCTGGGCGTCGACCGGGTGCTGGTCGCGGGACCGGAGGCGCTCGAAGAAGTGCTCGGGCACCGGCGCCGCGACTTCGGCCAGGGCTGGGACTATTTCATCGGCCGGTTCTTCCGGCGCGGCCTGCTGCTGCTGGAATTCGACGAGCACAAATTCCACCGCAAGATCATGCAGCAGGCGTTCACCAGAGACCGGCTGGAAGCCCACTTGGCGGCGCTGACACCGGTGGTACGCGACACCATCGCACACTGGGTGCCGCCGGAGCGCGACGCCGAACGCACGGTGCGGCTGTATCCGACGATCAAGGAATTGACCCTCGAGATCGCGGGCGAGACGTTCATGGCCGCCGACGTCGGCCCCCGGCGCAGGCAACTGATCGACGCGTTCGTCGACTGCACGCACGCGGGGCTGGCGATCATCCGGCATCCGGTGCCTGGCGGCAACTGGCGCGCCGGGCTGCGCGGCAGGAGAGTGCTCGAGGACTACTTCACCGCGATGCTTCCGGACAAACGCCGCGTCGAGACGGCTGACTTCTTCTCCGGGTTGTGCCACGCGCGCAGCGAGGACGGCGGAGTCTTCGGGGACGCGGACGTGGTCAACCACATGATCTTCCTGATCATGGCGGCGCACGACACCACCACGACGACCGCGACGGCCGTCGCCTACTACCTGGGCAAGCACCCGGAGTGGCAACAGCGAGTGCGCGCCGAAGTGCTCGACATGGACGCCCGCCTCGGCGACGCCCCGCCCGCCATCGCGGACCTGGAAACGCTGCGCGACCTGGACCTGGTGGTCCGCGAAAGCCTGCGGCTGATGCCGCCGGTTCCCGGACTGTCGCGCCGTGCCGTGCGCGACACCGAGATCGCGGGCCACTACATTCCGGCCGGCGCCCCGGTGGACCTGGCCTACCAGGTGAACCACCTGCTGCCCGAACTGTGGACCCACCCAGAGCGCTTCGATCCGGAGCGATTCGGCGAACAGCGGCGCGAGGACAAATCGCACCGCCTCGCCTGGATGCCGTTCGGGGCGGGCGCGCACAAGTGCATCGGAATGCACTTCGGCACGTTCGAGGTGAAGACGGTGACCGCGGCACTGGTGCGTGAATACGAGTGGCGGATCCCCGAGAAATACCGCATGCCCTGGGGATTCACCACGATCCCCTTCCCCAGGGACGGTGCGCCGATGACGTTGCGCAGGCGCGCGGCCGCCTGAGCGGCCGTGCGGTCAGCGGCCCGCGAGCAGGATCTCCGCGAGCTTGGTGTCGGTCTCGGCGCCTTCGGTGTAGCCGCCCGCGTCACCCAGCGAACTCATGATGGCCAGGGTGTAGCGCTCGCCCGGTCCCGCGAAGCCCACCGAGTTGACCACCCAGCCGCCCTGCTCGGCCGACCAGCCGTTCTTCAGGCCGGGACGCATGCTCGCGCCCGCGCCCCAGACGCCCCAGTGCTGGTTGGAGTCCACCGCGCGCATCCGGTCGACGAGGTAGTTGCGGTCGTCGGGGTGCATGTGGTTGAGGACGTGGTCCATCAGGCGGTCGAGGTCGGCGGCGGTGCACTTCTGGAACGACCAGTCCGGGAACAGCGCGGTGTTGGTCGGCTGCGGGACCAGCGAGGTCATCCCGTTGGCGCGGAAGGCGTTGTTGAACGCCATCCGGTCGATGCCTGCGTACTTCGTCCACAGCAGGTCGGCGGCGCCGTCGTTCGAGGTCGCGAGCATTCCCTCCATCAGGCCGCGGTCCTCGGGCGTCAGGTTGATGGCGCCGACCCGCGCCCGGTTGAGCAGGTCCGCGGCGATCGCGAGCTTGATGGTGGAGGCGGTCCAGACCGCGTTCTCGGCGTTGGCGTTGGCGTAGACGCCGCCCGACACCCGGTCGCGCAGGACGTAGCCGGTGACACCGGGACGGCTGTTGAGGTAGGCGTCGGCCTTCGCGATGCGGCTGCTCAGATCGCAGTCGAAACCGGGCAGGCAGCCTTGGGTGTGCGCGAGCGGCGCCGCGCCCGCGATCGGGAGCGCGGTGGGCAGGCTCGGGGCGATGATCGCCGCTGCGGCGAGGACACAGGCGGAAGCGGCCACGCGGGGAACGGCCCGGGTGGCGGGGGACGGGTAACGCACGAGGGACCACGATCGCACATCACGAGTCCGGACGCACGTCTTGAGCTCGCATCCGGGGTGTGCTATGCCCGTTTCCGCCCCTTGCGCCGCAGCGGATTTCGCTCATCGCCCCCGGCCAGGCGGGTCAGCGGAAGGCCGCGCGCAGTTCCTCGACGGTGCGTCCGTTGAGCCGGTAGCAGTGCTCGAAGGCCTCGGTGTGGCGTTCCCGTGGCCAGGAATGCAGGACGACGGTGCGACCGTAGTGGCGCGAGTTGATCAGCTCCCAGCGGTCACCGATCCGGCGGACCGTGAATCCGCCTCTCGGGACCAGGGGAATCACCATCGCATCCATGAACGCGAACCAGCCTTTCGGTGCAGCTCTCTCGTTCCGCCCCGGTGCAAACTCTCCTCCCCGGTGCAGCACTGTCGCACATCGCCGTGACGGTTCCGGCGTGACACGGCGGAGTAATCCGTTCTGGTGTGGTCCATTTCACTGACCTCAGGATGGGGCGGTGCAGTTGCGCGTCGGTCGCTGCGCGTATAAACGTGCACGAAGTCCGAGGCAGGTGCTGCCGGACACCGGCGATCGAGAGGGCGCAGATGCCGCTGCACATCCACCGTGCCGAGCGCGCCGACGTCCTTGCCCGCGCGCTCGCCGGGGTGCTGGCGTCGCCGCAGGACGACCCGTTCGCCGCCGAGGTGGTCGCGGTGCCGGCGAAAGGCGTGGAGCGCTGGCTGGCCCAGACGCTGTCGGGGGTACTCGGCGCGGGCGGCGCGGCCGACGGCGTGTGCGCGAACATCGCCTTCCCCTCTCCCGCGGCGCTCGTCGCCGAGGCCCTGGCCGCGGCGAGCGGGGTGGCGCAGGCGGAGGATCCGTGGGCGCAGGAACGGGCGGTGTGGACGCTGCTGCGGGTGATCGACGCCTCGCTGTCCGAGCCGTGGTGCGCTGTACTCGCCAGGCATCTCGGCGCGCGGGACGCCGCGGGCGGCGAGCACCGCGCCGGACGGCGTTATGCGACCGCCGCTCAGCTCGCCGCGCTGTTCGACAGTTACGCCGCGCAGCGTCCCGCCCTGATCACCGAGTGGGCTGCGGGCCGGGACACCGACGGCGCGGGCGCCCCGATTCCCGACGACCTGCTCTGGCAGCCGATGCTGTGGCGTAGGCTGCGCGCCGAGATCGGGACGCCGAGCCCGGCCGAACGGCTCGACGCCGCCTGCGCGCGGCTGCGCGCACGGCCCGATCTGGTCGCGCTGCCGCCGCGGCTGTCGCTGTTCGGCGTGACCCGGCTGCCCAGCGACCAGCTCGCGGTGCTGTCGGCGCTGGCCGCTGGGCGCGAGGTCCACGTGTGGCTCGTGCATCCGAGTCCGGTCCTCTGGTCGGCTCTGAGCGAGCTGCCCGCTGCCCGGTCGCGCGCCGAGGATCGCAGCGCCACGGCGGTCGAGCATCCGCTCTCGGCGGGGCTGGCTCGCGACGTCCGGGAGTTGCAGCAGCGGTTGGCCGCGTCCGCCGCCGTCGGCTCCGACACCTACCATCCGCGCGCCGCGTCCGGCGACATCGCGACGGAGGACGATTCGCCCGCGACATTGCTGCGCGCGCTGCAACGCGGTATCCGGGACGACCGGTGGCCGCCCGCGCCGGGTGCGGCCCGCGCCGACGGCACCGTGCAGGTGCACGCGTGCCACGGCCCGGCGCGGCAGGTGGAGGTGCTGCGGGAATGCCTGCTGGGGTTGTTCGCGGCCGACGAGACGTTGCAGCCGCGTGACGTGCTGATCATGTGTCCGGAGGTGGAGGCGTACGCGCCGCTGGTGCGCGCGGCCTTCGGGCAGCGCACGCCGGGATCGCCGGAAGCGCAGAGCGATCCGGAGCACCCGGCGCATCTGCTGCGGGTGCGCCTTGCCGACCGGGGGCGCGGGGTGACCAATCCGCTGCTCGCGGTCATCGCGGTGCTGCTCGAGCTGGCCGACGGACGGGTGACGGTGACCCAGGTGCTCGATCTCGCCGCCGCCGAAACCGTCCGGCGCCGGTGCGGATTCGACGACGAGGACATCGAGCGACTGCGCGAGTGGGCGGCGGAATCCGGGGCCAGATGGGGCATCGGGCAGCGCCAGCGCCAAGCCTTCGGGCTCGCCGATTTCGCGCAGAACACGCTGAACAGCGCGGTGGACCGGATCCTGCTAGGGGTCACGGCGGGGGAGACCGCCGAGGACTGGCTGGATCTTGCGCTGCCTCTGGACGACGTGGACAGCAACGACGTCGATCTGGCCGGGCGTTTCGCGGAGTTCATCGATCGGCTCGCGGTGTGCCTGCGCGACCTGCGCGGCCCCCGGCCCGCGCACGAATGGGCGGCGGTGCTCGGCCGGGCACTGGACCTGCTGACCGACGTGCCCGAGGCGCAGGCGTGGGTGCGCACCGAGGCCAGGCAGGAACTCGCCGCCGCCACCGACCACGCGGGCGATGTGTCGTTGCGGCTGGCCGACGTCGGTGTGCTGCTGCGTTCGCGGCTGGCGGCGCGGCCGACGCGGGCCAACTTCCGCACCGGCGAGCTCACCGTCTGCACGATGGTGCCGATGCGGTCGGTGCCGCACCGCGTGGTGGTGCTGCTCGGGCTCGACGACGAGATGTTCCCGCGCGCGAGCGTCGCGGACGGAGACGATGTGCTCGCCCGCGAACCGCTGCTCGGCGAACGCGATCCGCGCAGCGAGGACCGGCAACTGCTGCTGGACGCGGTGCTCGCGGCCGGGGACACGCTGTTGGTCTTCCACACCGGCGCCGACCCGGTCAGCGGCGCACACCGCCCGCCCGCGATTCCGGTGGCCGAGTTGCTGGACGCGCTGCGGGCCCACGTCGGCGCCGAGGCGATGCGCGCGGTGGTGACGCGGCATCCGCTGCAATCCTTCGATCGCCGCAACTTCCGGGCCGAACATCCGTTCAGCTTCGACACCGTGGCACTGGCCGGCGCGCACGCGGCCGACGGACCGGTGCGTCCGCGGCCCGCATTCCTGGCCGCGCCGCTGCCCGCCGCGCAGACGGCGGACGTCGCGCTGGCCGATCTGATCTCGTTCGCCGAGCACCCGGTGCGCGCGTTCCTGTGGCAGCGGCTCGGTCTGCGGGTCCCGGAGCACGACGAGGACATCGCCGACCGGCTGCCCATCGAACTCGACGGCCTGGCCAAGTGGGAGCTGGGCGAACGCCTGCTCGCGGCCCGCCTCACCGGCGCCGACCCGGCCGGGCTTCGGGCGGCGGAGTGGCGGCGCGGCACGCTGCCGCCGTTCGGATTCGGCGCCGCCGTGCTCGACGAGGTCGAACACACCGTGGACCGGTTGGTGCGCGCCGCGCAGGCGGACTACACGGGCCCGGCGCGCGCGGTGGACATCGCGGTCGACCTCGGGAACGGGCGGCGGCTCACCGGAACCGTGCCCGAGGTGCGCGGGGACACCCTGGTTCGCACCACCTTCTCCCGGCTGGCCCCCAAACACCGGATCGGGGCGTGGGTCTCGCTGCTGGCGCTGACCGTCACCGAGGACCGCCCCTGGCGGGCGGTGAGCACCGGCCGCGGCCAGTTCGGGCGTCCCGCCTGGCGCTGCGAGCTCACCCCACCCGACGCGCCCGCCGCCATGGAGATCCTGCGCCAGCTGGTCGCGTTGCGCGACGCGGGTCTCACCGAACCGCTTCCCGTCGCGCCCACCGCCACCGCGGTCTACGCCGAACGCCGTTTCCGCGGCGCGAACACCGAGGACGCGATCGCGGCGGCGGAACGCGAATTCAACGGAGGGCCCAACGGCCCCGGGCCTTTCGGCGATCACACCGACCGCCATCTGCGCTACATCTGGGGTCCGGCGCCCCGGCTCGACGACCTCATGGCCGCGCCCGCCCCGGCGGGGGAACCCGGCGAGAGCACCCGCTTCGGCGCGCTGGCCCGGCGCATGTGGACGCCGTTGCTGGCCGCGGAAAGCCAGGGTCAGCCGTGATCGAGCGCGAGCAGGCCCGTTCGGAGCGCATCCGGGGTGGGTTCCGGTGCGAACGCGCGCGACACAGCGCCGCGGCGCGTGTCGGTCGCCGGGGCGCGGCGGCGCGCGCGGCAGAATATCGGCTCGGACAGTCGCTTCGGGAGCACCGTCCGGCGTGGCCGGACACCCGGGCGACCGCGGAGCGCGGGACCACCGGCCGCACAGGAGGGAGGCACGCATGACCGTGCAGGAAACCTCCTTCCCTGCGGGCGCTTTCGACGCCGACGCGTTCGAACCGTACGGGCCGCTGCCCACCGGCACGACCGTGCTGGAGGCCAGCGCGGGCACCGGCAAGACGCACGCCATCGTCGGTCTGGCCGTGCGCTATGTCGCCGAGGCGGGGATCGAGGTGTCCCAATTGCTGCTGGTGACGTTCAGCCGCGCGGCGACGCAGGAACTGCGGGAGCGCACGCGGGACCGATTCGTCGCCGTCGCAGCCGGATTGGCCGATCCCGGCGCGGCCCGAGCGCACGCCGACGAACTGGTCCGCCATCTCGCGCAGGCCGACGAAGACGAGGTCCGGTCGCGGCGGCGACGGTTGCTGGCCGCCCTGTCGGATTTCGACGCGGGCACCATCGCCACCACGCACAGCTTCTGCCAGCGCATGCTCGACGAACTCGGTCTCGCGGGCGAACACGACCCCGGCACCCGGCTGGTGGAAACCGTCGACGACCTGGTCGGCACCGTCGTCGACGATCTGTATCTGCACCGTTACGCGCGATCGCAACCGCCGTTCTCGGTGAAGGAGGCCCGCGCGCTCGCGCTGGCCGCGGTGCGCGACCGGCACGCGGCGCTGGCGCCCGACGGCGAGGCGGGCGAGCGGGTGGCGTTCGCGCAGGCCGTCCGCGCGGAGACCGAGCGCCGCAAGCGGCTGGCCGGGCTGCGCGACTTCGACGACCTGCTGGTGCTGCTGCACGACGTGCTCGCCGACCCGGAGCACGGCCCGCGCGCGTGCCTGCGGATCCGGGCGCGCTACCGCGTCGCGCTGGTGGACGAGTTCCAGGACACCGACCCGCTGCAATGGGACATCCTGCGCAGGTCGTTCCACGGGTATGCCACCTTGGTGCTGGTCGGCGATCCCAAACAGGCGATCTACGCCTTCCGCGGCGCGGAGGTGCTCAGTTACCTGGACGCGGTCGCGCACGCCGACGTCCGCAGAGAACTCACCACCAACTGGCGCAGCGACGCGGGGCTGCTCGCCGCGCTGGACCACCTGCACGGCGCGGCGGCCTTGGGGCACGAGCAGATCCGCGTCTATCCGGTCGCCCCGACCAGGCCGTGGTCGCGGTTGTCCGGACCCGGCGAACTCGTCACGCCGCTGCGGATCCGGTGCCTGCCGCGCACGGGAGCGGGGCCGCTGAACAAGTCCGGCTTCCCCGCCGTCGGCCGCATGCGGGCGAAGGTCGCCGACGATCTCGCCGCCGACATCGTGCGCCTGCTGGAATCCGGTGTTCTGCTGGACGGTAAAGCGGAAATGGTTGCCGCCGAGGGGGATTCGCTCCGAGTGAGCGACCCGGCGCGCAGGCAGATCGGGCCCGGCGACATCGCGGTGCTGGTGCGCACCCGCTCGCAGATCGACGTGGTGCGCGCCGCGCTGGATCGCGTCGGCGTCGCCTCCGTGCTCGCGGGCGGGGTCAGCGTCTTCGCGACCGAAAGCGCCACCGACTGGCTGTGGGTGCTGCGGGCGCTGGAACAGCCGCACCGCGGCGATCGGGTGCGGCTGGCCGCGTGCACACCGCTGCTCGGCGTGACCGCTGCCGAGATCGATAGCGGAGGAGCCGATCTGGTCGGCCGGGTCAGCGCCCAGTTGCGTGAGGCGGCGCGGCTGTTCGGCCGCGCTGGATTCGCGGCCGTGTTCGAGAAGATCGCGGCCGAAACCCGCTTGGCGCCGCGGCTGCTCGCCGTGGAGAACGGGGAGCGTCAGCTCACCGACCTGCGGCACCTCGCGCAGTTGCTCGACCAGGTCGCGCTCACCGAGGGACTGGGGCTGACCGCGCTGACCCGATGGCTGGCCGACCGGGTGCGCGATCCCGCCTCCGGCGCGGTCGCCGACCGCAGCCGCAGGCTCGACCGCGACGCCGCCGCCGTCCAGATCGCCACCGTCCACGCCAGCAAGGGACTCGAATTCCCGGTGGTGTACCTGCCGTTCGCGTGGGACAGCGCGAAGAATCCCTATCCGGCGACGTTGCTGTTCCACGCCGAGGACGGCGCGCGCGTGCTGGACGTGGGCGGCCCGGACGCGCCCGGCTACGCCGAACGCAAGGCGCGCGGCGAAGCCGAGGAGGCGGGCGAGGAACTGCGGCTGCTGTACGTCGCGCTGACCCGCGCCATGTGCCAGGTCGTCGCTTGGTGGGCGCCCGCGATCACCACCGCGGCTTCACCGCTGCACCGCATGGTCTTCGGGCGCTCCGATCGGGGCGCCGCCGTCGCCGCCCGAGCCGCGGTTCCCGCCGATGCCGTTGCCGCGCAATCCCTTTCGTCCTGGGCGCAGGAGGCGGGCGCGGCGATCTCGGTGACGGCGGTGGCCGGGACCGACGGTGTGGCGATCCGGCGGGCGCGCACGGCGCCCGCACCGGGAGCACTGGCCGCCGCACGTTTCGACCGGGTGCTGGACCAGCAGTGGCGGCGCACGTCGTACTCGGCGCTGACCGCCTCCGCGCACGGTCCGGCGGCGCCCGGATCCGACAGCGAGCCGGAGGACGCGCGCGGGCAGGGCGACGAGCCCGAGGGCACCTCCTCGATCGGCGCGGCGGAACCGGAGGCCGCTGGCGCGGCGTCGCTGATGAACGCGTTGCCCTATGGAGCGGAGTTCGGCACGTTGGTGCACGGCGTCCTGGAACGGATCGACACCGGTCGTCGCGATCTGGACGCCGAGGTGCGCGACCGGTGCCGCGATGCGGTGGCCGAGCTGATGGCGGAGCTGGATCCGGAATGCCTGGCCACCGCGCTGCTCGCGGTGCTGCGCACCCCGCTCGACGGTGGCTGTCTGGCCGATGTCGCCGCAGGCGACCGTCTCAGCGAACTCGAGTTCGAGTTGCCGCTGGCGGGCGGGGACCGCGTCGGCGCCACCGCGGCGACGCTGCGGCGCGTGGCGGAGTTGCTGCGCGAGCATCTTCCGGCGGACGACGACATGCTGCCCTACGCCGACCAGCTGGCGGCGCTGGAGGACATCCCGCTGCGCGGATACCTGACCGGCAGCATCGACGCCGTGCTCCGCGTCGCGGGCGGCGCGCATCCGCGCTTCGTCGTCGTGGACTACAAGACCAACCGGCTCGGCACCGGCGATCTCACCGTCGCGCACTACACCCGCGACCGGATGGCGGCGGAGATGCTGCGCTCCCACTATCCGCTGCAAGCGCTGCTGTATTCCGTCGCGCTGCACCGGTATCTGCGCTGGCGGCTGCCCGGCTACGACCCGGCTCGGCATCTCGGCGGGGTCCGGTACCTGTTCGTGCGCGGCATGATCGGACCGCGGACCCCCGCGGGTTGCGGCGTCTTCGACTGGCACCCGCCCGCCGATCTGGTGGCGGCGCTGTCGGCGCTGCTGGCGGGGGAGGCGGGGCGGTGACCTCGATCCAGGTGGCGCAGCGGGGAACCGGCCTGCTGCGCGTCTTCAACGAGGCCGGTGTGCTGTCGGCCGCGGACGTGCACGTGGCGCTGCGGCTGGGCAGGCTGGGCCGGGAATCGTCGGAGCCGGTGCTGTTCGCCGCGGCGCTGGCGGTGCGCGCGGTGCGCTCCGGATCGGTGTGCCTGGAACTGCACCGGATGCGGGAGATCGGCGTCGACGCCGACGAGACGTGGGACGCGGGCATCGATCCGGCGACGCTGCCGTGGCCCGACATCCCCGCCGTGGTCGCCGCGCTGCGGGTGAGCCCGCTGGTGCGCGGGGGACCTGCGGGTCCGTTGCGGCCGCTGCGCCTGGTCGAATCCCAGGGGGCGGGCGATTCCGGTCCGCTGCTCTACCTCGATCGGTACTACCGGCAGGAGCAGACGATCCGGCGGGTGCTCACCGAGCGATCCGCGCACCATCCGGTGGTCGATCCCGCGATCGTGCGCCGCGAACTGGACCGGTTGTTCGACGGGCCGTCGGCGACGGCGCCGGATCGCCAGCGTCTGGCCGCCGCGCTCGCCGCGACGCACTGGACCACCGTGGTCGCCGGTGGACCTGGCACCGGCAAGACCCACACCATCGCCAGGATCATCGCGTTGCTGGCCGCGCATCGCGAGGCGGAGCCGAAGCTGCCCGCGCTGCGCATCGCGCTGGCCGCGCCCACCGGGAAAGCGGCGGCACGCCTGCAGGAAGCCGTTCGCGAGCAAGCGGTTGCGCTGCGATTGCCGGAACTCACCGCCGCCACCCTGCACCGGTTGCTCGGCTGGCAGCGCGGTCGCAGCACCCGGTTCAAGTACCACGAGTTCAACCGGCTGCCCTACGACGTGATCGTGGTCGACGAGACCTCGATGGTCTCCTTGACCATGATGAGCAGGCTGCTGGCGGCGCTGCGCCCGGACACCCGCCTGGTGCTGGTGGGCGACCCGGACCAGCTCGCCTCGGTCGACGCGGGCGCGGTGCTCGCCGACCTGGTCGCCGGGCCCGTCGCCGCCACCCCGAATCCGGTGCTCGACGAGATCCTCGGCCCGGAGGTGACCGGCGAGCACGCCGAGGCGTTGACCGTGCTGGAGCGCACCCGCCTGCGGGGCGGCATCGTCCGGTTGACACGGGGCCGCAGGTTCGGCGGACGGATCGCCGAGCTGGCCGTCGCGGTGCGGGCGGGCGACGCCGACGCCGCGCTCGAGCTGTTGCGCGCGGGCGGTGACGAAGTGTCGCTGGGCTCGCCCGACGAGCTGACCGCGGTCCGCGCCGACGTGGTGGGGGCCGCGACCGCGGTCACCGCCGCCGCGCTCGACGGCGACGCGGCGGGCGCGCTGCACGCGCTGGAATCGCATCGCCTGCTGTGCGCGCACCGCCAGGGGCCGTTCGGTGTCGAGCGCTGGGACCGGATGGCCGCGGAATGGGCCGCCGTCGCGGGGGCGGGCCCCGATTCCCACCACGCGCCGTGGTACCCGGGACAACCGCTGCTGGTCACCGCGAACGATCACGAGGCGCGCATCTACAACGGCGACACCGGCGTCGTCGTGCGGATGCCCGACGGTTCGCTGCGCGCGGCGCTGCAACGCGGCAGCGAACCGTACCTGGTGCATCCGACGCAGTTCCCCGCCGTGGTGACCGTCTTCGCCATGACCATCCACCGCAGCCAGGGCAGCCAGTACGACACCGTCTCGGTCGTCCTGCCCGAGCCCGAATCCACCTTGCTCACCAGGGAATTGCTGTACACCGCGATCACCAGGGCGCGCCGCCACGTCCGCATCATCGGCACCGAGGAGTCCATCCGCGCCGGTATCGCGCGGCGGGTGCTGCGCGCCAGCGGGCTGTCGCGCCGGGAAGGACCGCGATGACCCTGCGCGGCGCCCGCCGCGTCTACCCTGGCGGTCCGCGCCGCCGCGCAGCCCCGGCCGCGTACGACGGGTCGTGTGCGCGGCCGAAAGCATCGGTCCGATGGGGACCCGCACGGTTCACCGACGACGTCGGGATCCGAGCGTGTCATGGTCGCGGTGCGGCGGTACGGCTGATGACACGGGGAATGTCGAGGGCAGCCAATTTGTCGGGGTTCCGGATGCCGTAGCCGTTGACGATCTTGTCGTCGGCGATTTCGAACACCAGCACCGCCTCCAGGTTGTCGCCGATATAACAGGCGAGTGCGGGCTGGCTGTTGCAGTTCACCGCATGAATCCGGACGTCAGGGTGTCGCCGCGCGTACCGGAAGACCGCCATGAGCACGGCGCCCACTCGCTCTGCGCCGACGAGGACCAGGTCTCGCAGCGCGGTCACCTTGCCGCCGCTGTCGGTGGTCCAGGTGATGTCCGGTGCGAGGATCGCCAGCAGGCCCTCCATGTCACCCGTGGTCGCGGCGGACATGAATCGTTCGGTGACCGCCGCGGTTCTGGTGGTGTCGACGGGACCGAACCGCTTGCGCCGCGCCTGGACGTGATTGCGGGCACGACGGGCCATCTGATGCACGGCGTCGACGGATTGACCCGTCGCCGCGGCGATCTCGGCGTAGTCGAAGCCGAATACATCACGCAGAACGAATACCGCCCGCTCCGCGGGGGTGAGCGTTTCCAGCACCACCAGCATCCCCATCGATACCGACTCGGTGAGTACGACATCGGCGGAGGCGTCGCCGTCGGCGAGCAGTAGCGGTTCGGGCAACCACGGGCCGACGTACTCCTCGCGGCGACCGGCACTGACCCGCAACGCGTTGAGGGCCTGCCGGGTGACCAGTTGCGCCAGATACGACTTGGTGTCGCGGACAGTTGCCAGATCCACGTTCCTCCACCGCAGGTAGCTGTCCTGCAGCACATCGTCGGACTCGGTCGCGGAGCCGAGGATCTCGTACACGATGGTGAACAGCAGGGGTCGCAGATGCAGGAAACGCTCGGTGTGCTCGTCGACTCCGGTCACGGGTGCGACACCGCCTCCGGCTCGGTTCCCCGGATGTCCTTCCGCCTGCCGAGGCCCATGAAGGATGGGATGGCGCCCGGCTTGCGGGCCTCCTTGCGAATGGTTCCCACCGGACCCGCCAGACCCACCTTCTCCTTGATCAAGCCCGCCACACGCCCGCTGATGTGCAGATTCACCGGAGTGTCGTCGCGACGGCTGAACTGCATCGCACCGGCGCGGCTGCCCAACCCCACAGTGCTGGCCACGAAAGCCACATCCAGCACGGCGGGCTCGGCGCCCGCGATGCGGGCCAGCACGTTGTCCGCGGCTTGGGCGCCCAGAGGTTGTGCGGCGTAGCAGCTCATCCGCAGCGGGCGGCCCGAGGGGGCGGCCGCGTCACCCGCGGCGACGATTCGGTCGTCATCGATGCTGGTCAACGTCTCGTCGGTCAGCAGGCGGCCCAGCGCGTCGGTGCGCAGGCCACTACGTGAAGCCAGATCGGGCACACCGAACCCGGCGGCCCAGATCGTGACCGCGCTGGGCAGCGTACTGCCATCGGACAGCACCACGGCGTCGCGCCGCACCTCGGCTACCCTCGCGTTCTCCAGCACATCGACTCCGTTCCCGGCCAGCCACTTCCCGACCGACCGCCGAGCCGGGTCCGAGAAGCTCGCCGCCAACCTACCTCCGCACACCAATGTGACGGTATGGCCTTGCTCGACCAGTTCGGCGGCCGTCTCGATTCCGGTGAGCCCAGCGCCGACGACGACGATCGGCTGATCCGCGGGCACTTTCCCGATCGCTTCGCGCAGCCGCTGCGCGTGCTCCCATTCGGCGATGGGATAGCCGTACTCCGCCGCACCGGGAATCGATGCCGGCATCGCCGCGGTACTACCGACCGCGTAAACGAGGTAGTCGTAGTCCAATTCACGACCGGAGCCCAGCTCCACGGTGCGGGTGGCCGTATCGATACGGAGAGCGCGGTCGACGACCAGCCGCACGCCCGCGCCGAGCAGTGTGTCGTAGCCGATGGCGGCCGCGTGGGTGCCGGCCACGAACTGATGCAGCCGCATCCGCTCGATGAACTCCGGCCGCGGGTTGACCAGCGTGATCTCGACGTCAGGACGCAGCCGCAGCCGATTGGCAGCTACGGAACCGGCGTATCCGCCGCCGAGAACGACAACCTTGGTGATGGCGTTGAAATCAGTCATGCCATCGAGACACGCGCCGGCGCTCAGATCCGACATGAAGTGGCGCAAGTCACATTCATCCACCTCGGCTTCGCTCGTCCGGCCCGGTACAGGCGAACGCGGCCAGCAGGGCAGCTCCTGAACCGGGCAGCCCTGCGATGTGCTGATGCCGGCTACCGCTCGAGTACAGCGTGCGCGCCCGGGCGGCGTTCCGAAGCGAAGCCGGCGCCCGGTTCGCGAAGTTCTCAGCGCAGAACCGATTCGAACAAAGGCCAGCTGTTGTGCAGGTCCTGCTGCCAGTAGCCCCAGGAGTGGGTGCCGCTGGCGCGCAGATCGAAGGTGGCGGGGACGCCGAGTTCCTGGAAGCGGTCGCGCAGGGCACGGGTGCAGCGGTCCGAGACGGCTTCGAGCATGCCGCCGATGGCCAGCTGGTCCACCAGCTTGGTGGCGTTGCCGTCGATCCCCGTGCTGTGCGGCTGGTCCAGCGGGCCGGCCTGCCCGTTGCCTGCGGCCACGTAGATCGTCGTGCCCCGCAGCCGATCGGCGTGCACGTAAGGATCGTTGGCCGTCCAGGCCGGATCACCCGGCGGTCCCCACATGTTCGACACCGTGCCGCCCTCGGCGGTCACGATCGTGGCCACCATGGCCTGCCCGGCGGGATCGCTGGTGCGCACGCAGCCGCTGTAGGAGCCGATGGCCTTGTACAAACCCGGTGCGGCCATGGCCAGCTGGAAGACCGAAGTGCCCGTCATCGAGACTCCGGCGATGGCGTTGGCGCCGCTTCCACCGAAGGTGGCGTCGATCTGCGAGGGCAGCTCACGGGTGAGGAACGTGGTCCAGCGCTGGCGGCCCAGGACCGGATCGTCGGCGCGCCAGTCGGTGAAATAGCTGCCCGCGCCACCGACCGGCACCACCACGGTCACCTGCTGGTCGGCGAAGAACCGGTCGATGTCGGTCCGGTCGGTCCAGCCGTCGCCGCCGGTGCCGCCGTCGATGCCGTTGAGCAGGTACAGCACCGGAGCGGGGCGGGACGGGTCCGGGCGGGGCAGCACGACGACCGACACCGGTGCGGCCATCGCGGGGGAGAAGACGGTCAATTCGACGGCGCGCCCGTGCGCACGGGTCATCGGGGCAGGCTCGGCGCTCGCGGGGCTGCCGGAGCACATCAGCATCGACAGCGCCAAGATGCCTGCGCGCCAGGCGGTTCCGCGCGAGCTGCGGCACGGTCGACGGGACGCCATGCGCTCGACGCTAGGTTTCGCCGCACCGGGACCGCAATGGCCGCACGCCCGATTTGGGAAATCCGGCAAATGGCCGCCGCAGGGAATTGGTATCGCACACAGAATCGCCGGAAAATCCGGCGACCTGTCCACCCGATGTTGTTGACTGCGAATTCGAGCCCTCCTACCCGGGGCCAGGAGTCGACATGTCCGCATATTCGCATCGAACAGGCGCGGTGATCGCCGCGGTCCTCATTTTGTCCTACGCGTTGATCGGCGCACAGCCGGTCCGTGCCGATCCACCGCAATCGGTCGCGGCGGCGGACGGCTCACGCATAGTGGAAACCCGGTTCGAATCCGACCGGCAATCCGAACTCGAGGTGTATTCGGCCGCGATGAACAGCACCACCCGGATTCATGTGCTGCGCGCGGCCGATCCGGACCTGCCCGCGCCGACCTTCTATCTGCTCAACGGCGCCGACGGCGGATCGGAGGGGAATTGGCTCGACGGCGCCGATCTGGTCGATTTCTTCCGTGACAAGCAGGTGAACGTGGTCATCCCGTTCGGCGGCGCGGGCAGCTATTTCACCGACTGGCGCAGCGACGACCCCGTCCTCGGCAGGCAGCGCTGGTCCACCTTCCTGACCAAGGAGCTGCCGCCGCTGATCGACGCCACGTTCAACGGCACCGGGACGAACGCCATCGCGGGCATCTCGATGGCGGGCACCTCGGTGTTCCAGTTGGCCATGGCGGCACCGGGTTTGTACAAGGCCATCGGTTCCTACAGCGGTTGCGTGCGCACCAGCGATCCCGCCGGTCAGGCGGTGGTTCAGGCGGTGGTCACCCAGCAGCGCGGCACGGTGTCGAACATGTGGGGGCCACCGACCGACCCCGCGTGGCGCGCCAACGATCCCTACCTGCACGCCGAACGGCTGCGCGGCACCGCCATCTACGTCTCCACGGGAACCGGGCTGCCCGGTCCGATCGACAACCTCGACGGCGCGCGTGGCGACTTCACGCAACTGCTCTACCAACTGGTGATCGGGGCGCCGCTGGAGGCGGTGGCGAACCTGTGCACGCACCAGTTGCAGGACCGGCTGCGCCAGTTGGGTGTCGCGGCGACCTTCGATTTCCGGCCGAACGGCACCCACTCCTGGGGCTATTGGCATCAGGATCTGCACAATTCGTGGCCGATGATGGAAGCGGCGCTGCGATGACCCGCAAAGAGGCCGCGGTGGCGCTCGGATCGTTCGGGGCCTGCCTGATCTCGGTGTTCATGCAGATGATCGACGTGACGATCGTCAACACCGCCCTGCCGGTCGTCACCGCCGAGTTGCGGGCGTCGCGGTCGGAGCAGCTGTGGGTGGTCGCCGGATACTCGCTGGCCTTCGCCTGCGTGCTGCTCACCGCCGCTCGCGTCGGCGCGATCGTCGGACGCAGGCGGATGTTCCTGTGGTCGGCGGTGGCCTTCACGGCGGCCTCGGTGTGGTGCGGGATGTCCACCGCCGCTACGGAACTGGTGCTCGCGCGGATCGTTCAGGGTGTGGCTGGCGCGGGCATGGCGGCACAGACCATCGCCATCATCACCGCGAGTTTCCGCCGCGAGCACCATCAGTACGCCTTCGCCGTGTACGGCGCCACAGCGGGTTTCGCCGGGATGCTCGGCCCGATCCTGGGCGGCGCGCTGATCACCGTGGACCCGTTCGGGCTCGGCTGGCACGCGATCTTCCTGATGAATCTGCCGCTGGGCGTGGTGGCGATCGCGCTGGCCGCGAGCTACCTGCGGCCGGGCCCGGCGACGGATCGGGAACCACTGGATCCGCGCGGCGCCGTGGTGGCCACCGCGGCGCTGTTCGGTCTGCTGTTCGCCTTGTCCGACAGCCAGCAGGCGGGCTGGCGCCCGGTGCACGGGGTGTACATCGCCGCCGCGGTGGTGCTGGGCGCGGTGTTCGTGGCACACGAGCGCGCGACGCGCCGCCGCGGCGGTCGGGCGCTGGTGCGGCTCGACCTGTTCGCCGACCGGGGCTTCGCCGTCGGATCGGCCCTGGTCGCGATCTTCTTCGGGCTGTTCACCGCGTTCGTGTTCACCGTATCGATCCTGTTGCAGGACGTGCTGCGGTTCTCCGCGCTGCGCACCGGCGTCGCGATGACGCCGTTCGCGCTCGGCGCGGGCGCGGGTGCGGTGCTGTCGCCGTTGCTGGTTCGGCGCTGGGGAAATCTGGCGCTGTCGGCAGGGATCGCGCTGTTCGGCGGATGCGTCGCGGTGGGAGTGGGCTACCTGTATGTGGGTGACGGCGCTGTCAACCTCCCGCTGGTACTTGGGCCGACGTTTCTCGCGGGGTTCGGCGTCGGCGTGTTCGGCGTGCCGCTGCAGCCGCTGATGCTGGCGGAGTTGGACGATCGGGCCATGGGCGAGGCCTCTGGCGTGCTCCCCACCATCGAGCAGATCGGCAATTCGGTCGGACTGGCGGTGCTCAGCGCGCTGTTCTTCCGCGCGCACACGCTCTCGGGCAGCATGGTCATGCTCGCGGCCATCGCCGCCGCGGCTTTCGGCCTCGCCGTGCTCACGCGGGCCTTGCCGGACCGCGCGCGGGCGGCTACGAGTCCGTTCAGCTGGTCGATCGCGGGCTGACCCCGGCTACGCGATTCCGCCCGGCGCCCCACCCGATCATGGCCCGATCGCGAAGTTCTCCTTCTCAGTGGTGCGTGGGCGCCGGCACTGCCGCCGAAGACGGCGCGATGCCCGCGCGCAGCGTCCATGGCTCGGCCGAACACAAAACCTCCGCCGAGGCTAGGCGCGCTCGGAGCCGTGGACGGCTTCGGTGCGGGTCTCCGGTTCGCTAGAGGTCCCGCCCGGCCCGCCGCGCTGGACGACGCGCCGCAGCCAGGAAGGCGCCCACCAGCAGGCGTCGCCGAGCAGGCGCATGGTGGCGGGCACCAGCAGCATGCGCAGGATCGTCGCGTCGATGAACAGCGCCGCGACCATGCCGTAGGCGATGTACTGCATCATGACCAGATCCGACCAGGCGAACGCCCCGGTGACCACCAGCAGGATCAGGGCGGCGGCGGTGATGATCCAGCCCGTGCGCGCGATGCCGGTGCGCACCGCCTCGGTGGTCGTCGCGCCCGCCGCCCGTGCCTCCACGATGCGGGCGAGCAGGAATATCTCGTAGTCGGTCGACAGCCCGTAGATCACGGCGACGATCAGCACCAGCACCAGCGCCATGATCGGCTGCGGGGTGAACTCCAGCAGGTCAGCGCCGTGGCCCTGGACGAAGATCCAGGTCAGGATGCCGAGTGTGGAGCCGAGCCCGAGCAGATTCAGCAGCGCGGCCTTGAGCGGCAGCACCAGGGAGCCGAAGGCGAGCACCATCAGCACGGTGGTGACGAGGAAGACCAGCGCGATCATCAGCGGCATCCGGCGCAGCAGCGCGTCGACGCTGTCGCGCTGGACCGCGGGCTGCCCGCCCACCAGCACGGTCGTTCCCTTCGGCACCGGCATGGAACGCAGATAGTCGATGGTCGCGTTCGCCTCGTGCGCGTCCCGCAGCACGGTCGAGGTGGTGAAGACGCTCGGATGCGCCGGTCCCTGCACCGCGCGCGGGAACGGCGCGATGAGTCCGGGAGCCAGGCCCGCCCGCGCGACCACCCCGTCGATATCGGCGGTGTTGTGGGTGATCAGCACGAGGTCGACCGGATTGATCTGCCGCAGCGGGAAGACCTGGTCGAAGTGCTGCTGCGCCGTGCGGGCCGGATGCCGCGGCGGCAGGAAACGCTCGGAGATACCGCCGAACGCGACGTCGCGCACCGGGGCGATGAGCAGCACCAGGATGGCCACCACCGGAACCGCCACGGCCAGCGGTCTTTTCATGACCCACCCGGCGACGCGGCCCCACGGATTGTCCGCCTCGCGGTCGCTCGCCCGCCGCGCGTGGAACCGATTGAAACCCAGACGATCCACGCGGGGGCCGAGCACGGCCAGCATGGCGGGCAGCAAGGTGATCGAGATCAGCGCCGCGAGCGCCACCGTTACCATCGCGCCGAGGGCGAACGAGCGCAGAAAACCTTGTGGGAACAGCAGAATGGCGCCTGCGGCGACCACCACGATGGTCGCGGAGAACACCACGGTGCGCCCGGCGGTCGCGACCGTGCGCCGCACCGCCTGCGGCAGCTCGCGCCCGTCGGCCAGCTCCTCACGGAACCGGCTCACGATGAACAGGCCGTAGTCGATGGCCAAGCCGAGGCCGACCATCGAGACCACCGGCGAGACGAAGGAGTTCACCTCCATGACGGTGGTCATGGCCCGAATGACTCCCCACGCCCCCAGCACGGTGAGCCCGCCGACGATCAGCGGCAGCGCGGCCGCCACGACGCCGCCGAACAGGAAGAACAGCAGCACCGCCACGGCGGGCACGGCGAACAGCTCCATGCGGCGCTGGTCGTGGGCCATGGTGTCGTTGAGGGCGGCCGCGACCGGTTGCCCGCCCGCGACCTCCATCTCGATGCCAGGTATCCGGAACTGATCGGCGACCTTTCGATAGTTGCGCATGATCTCGGTGTCATCGCTGCCGCGTATGGCGACGGAGGCGAACGCGTACTCGCGGTCCTGGGAACCGAAGACATCCGGCAGGTGCAGCCCGGTGTCGGTGGGCCAGTAGGTCGCGTTGATCTTGGTGATCCGGTCAGGGAAGCGTTGCGGCAGGCTGTTCAAGTGGCCCACGACGGTGGCGGCGAAGGCGGGATCGTCGATCGTCCTGCCTGCCGGGGCGCGATACAGCAACAGCACATCGGCGATGTGATCGTGGCCGAACGCCTCGTCTTTGAGCCGGGCCGCCCGCGCCGATTCCGAGGTCGGATCGTTCCACCCGCTGACGCTGAGATGTTCGTCCAGCCCGAGGCCGTACCCGCCGAGCGCGAGCAGTGCGGCGACGACGACCCCGATGACGGTGAATCGCCGCCGGACGAGCATATCGGTCCAGTGCGTGAACTCGGCGAACAATGCCGCCTCCTAACCGATGACATCGTATTTCGGCGAGGGCCGGGAACAGGTGAAACCTAGCAATATCAACGCATTTCACCGGCTTGCGATCCAGAATTTCGAGATGCCACAACTCGATTCACCGGCCGGTTGTGAAGTCTCCCTGAGCCCGCGCCTGCCGGTGTGGCGGCCGTTACGCTGGGCCGGACGCCAGCTGCGCACAATCTAATTCGCCGATCGCCGGAAAAGAATGGCGGTCGAACTGGATCCGACCCGGAGGATGTGCATGTCGGATATTGCAATTGTCGGCATCGGCTGCAGGTTTGCGGGGGGAATCGACTCGCCCGACACCTTTTGGGAATTCGTCCTGGACAAACGGGACGGCGTGGTCGATATGCCGGCCGATCGCTGGGACTACCGCCGTTACTACGATCCGGAACCGAGGACGCCGGGGCGCAGCTACACCAAGCGCGCGGCGTTCATGACGATCGACCCGTGGGAATTCGACCCGGACTTCTTCGGCATCTCCGCCCGCGAGGCGACCGTGCTGGATCCGCAGCAGCGCCTGATGCTCGAGGTGACCTGGGAGGCGCTCGACGACGCCGGGATCGCGCGGCGCGCGGCGGGCGGATCGATCGGCGTCTACGTCGGCGGGTTCGTGGTGGACCAGTCGGTGATCGGCGTGGTCGGCCCGGCCCTGTTCCACACCGACATGCACACTCCGGCGAGCGCGTCCTACACCATGCTGTCCAACCGGATCGCCTACGCGCTCAACCTCGTCGGCCCCGCGCTCACGGTCGACACCGCGTGCTCGTCGTCGCTGGTCGCGTTTCATCTGGCCTGTCAGGCGCTGGAGAACGGCGACTGCGAGGTGGCGCTCGCGGGCGGGGTGAACGTGATGCTGCAACCGGAGACCTTCGTCCTGATGTGCAAGGGCGGCTTCCTGGCCGCGGACGGCCGCTGCAAGTCCTTCGACGCCTCGGCCGACGGCTACGGGCGCGGCGAGGGCGCGGGCATGGTGGCGCTGAAGAAGCTCGACGACGCCGTCCGCGACGGCGACCGGATCTACGCGGTGGTGAAGGCGACCGGCTCCAATCAGGACGGCCGCACCACCGCGATCACCGTCCCCAACGCCGATTCCCAGGAGGCGCTGGCCCGTTCGGTGTGCAACCGTGCCGGGCTCGCGCCGGAGGCGATCACCTATGTCGAGGCGCACGGCACCGGCACGCTGGTCGGGGATCCGGTCGAGTTGCGCGCGCTCGGCCGGGTGTTCGGCGCGCCGGCAGGGCGCACCCGTTCGCTGGGCGTCGGCTCCGTGAAGTCGACCCTCGGGCACACCGAGGCCGCGGCGGGTATCGCGAGCGTGATCAAGGCGGCGCTGGCCATCCGGCATCGCACCATCCCGCCGCAGGGTTGGCTGGACACACCGAACCCCGACATCCCGTTCGACGAGTTGGGCTTGCACGTGCAGCTCGAGGCGGAGGCGCTGCCGGACGACGCCGAGCCGATGACCGTCGCGGTCAACGGTTTCGGCTACGGCGGCACCAACGCCCACGCCATCCTGCAGGAGTTCCGGCAGGGCTCTACCCCGCCTGTCGCGCCGGCGAGGCATTTCGGCGTCCTGCCGATCTCGGCGCGCAGCACCGGCGCGGCGCGTGCGCTGGCCGGCCGGTTCGGGGATCTGATCGCCGCGGGCGCCGATCCGGAACGGCTGGCGGAGGCCGCCTGGACCCGCATGGCGCACCACCAGTACCGCACGGGCGTGCTCCTCGGCGACACCGCCGAGCTGGTGCGCGATCTGCGCTCGTTCGCCGCGGGCGAGGGCCGCGACGCCGCGCGCACGATCGTGGCGCGGACGGCCGAACCGGTGTTCGTGTTCTCTGGCATGGGCCCGCAGTGGTGGGGGATGGCGCGCGAATCGCTGAGCGGCGAGGGTGTTTTCGCCGACACCGCGAAGGCGGTCGACGCGGAGTTCCGTTCGGTCGCCGGGTGGTCGATCATCGAGGAGCTGCTGCGGCCCGAGCAGGAGTCACGGGTCACCAGCACCGAGGTGGCGCAGCCGGCCAACTTCCTCGTGCAGGTGGCGCTGGTGCGGGAGCTGGCCGAGTACGGCATCCGGCCCGCGGCCGTGGTCGGGCACAGCGTCGGCGAGGTGTCGGCGGCCTACGTGAGCGGCATGCTGTCGCTGCGCGACGCGGTGCTGGTGGCCTATCACCGGGCCCGGTTGCAGGCGACGACCGCCGGTTCGGGCGGCATGCTCGCGGTCGGGATGTCGCCGGAGCGGGCCCGCGAGCTCGTCGGCGACGACCAGCGGGTGGATGTCGCCGCGATCAACAGCGCGAGCTCGCTGACCTTGTCCGGTGATGCCGACCGCCTCGATGCGCTCGCCGAGAAGCTCACCGAGGACGGCGTTTTCGCGCGCAGGCTGCGCGTGGAGGTGCCGTACCACAGCCGGTTGATGGACCCCATCCTGGACGAGCTGCGCACGGCGCTGGCCGGGCTGACGCCTGCGGCGCCGACCGTGCCGCTGTACTCCTCGGTCACCGGCGAACCGGTGCTCGGCCCGGAGTGGGACGCCGAGTACTGGTGCGCGAACGTGCGCCAGCCCGTCCTGTTCGCCGACGCGGTCACGAAGCTGATCGGCGCGGACCACCGGGTCTTCCTGGAGGTCGGCCCGCACCCGGTGCTCTCGGGCAATATCCGCGAAGCGCTGCTCGGCGCGGACGTCAACGGCACGACGGTGCCGACGCTGGATCGCAAGCAGCCGGATTCGGTGAGCATCCGCCGCACCCTCATCGGCCTCTACGGCGCGGGCGTGCTCGACCTGGACGAGCTGTTCCCGGCGCGGCATCCCGCCACCCCGCACGTGCCGCTGCCGCGCTATCCGTGGCAGCGGACCCGGCTGCACGCGGCGCTGCCGCTGTTCGAGCAGGCCCGGCTCGGCACACCGGGCGCCTACGCCATGCTCGGCGATCCCGACGTGGAGGGCCGTCCGGACTGGCTGCTGCAGGTCGGCACCGAGCTGCTGCCGTGGCTGGCCGACCACGTCGTCAACGGCGTCAAGATCATGCCGGGCGCGGCGTACCTGGATGCCGCGCTGAGCGCGACGGCGTCCCGGCTCGGCGTGGAACGGGTCGCGCTGGAACAGGTGCGGTTCGTGGCCCCGCTGATCATGGGCGCGCCGGACGTGCCGCTGGTGGCGCTCACCGTCGAGGAGGCCAGCGGCCGGTTCCTGATCCGATCGCGCTCGGCGACCGGGACGGCCTGGACGGTGCACGCGTTCGGCCGCACGCTGACCGGCAGCCACAAGCCGACCAAGGTCACGGTGCCCACCCTGGACGTCGGTCTCGACGTCGACCCGGACATGTTCTACAGCGGCCTGGCCGCGGCGGGACTGCAGTACGGACCGGCTTTCCGCCGCGTCACCTCCGTGCGCGTCGGCGCGGACGCGGTGGTGGCCACCGTCGACGGCGCCATCGCCGCGGACTCCGGACATCTGGCCCACCCCGCGGTGGTCGATGCCGCGATGCAGTCCGCGGCCCTGCTGTTCGCCGACGCCAGGATCGACGAGGGCACGCTGGTGCCGGTCGGTGTCGCGGCGGTGCGGCTGGTCGCGCCGCTGCCCGAGCGGATCACCGTGGTCGCGCGGCGCGACCCACGGGCCAGGCTGCGCGCCGACGTGGACCTGCTCGACGACGAGCACAACCTCGTGATGCGTTTGAGCGGCCTGCAGATCGGCGCGCTGGCGCCGGGCCAGGATCCGCTGCACCGGATGGTCGACTTCTACTACACCGAGACGCTGGAACCGCGCGACGCCATCGATCCCGCCGCCCTGCCGCAGGATTCGGTGTCCACGGTGATCATCGCGCTGGGCAGCAGCTGCACGCGGGCGGGGCAACTGGCCGCCGCGCTCCCGGGCTCCCGGCTCTACGTGGCAGGCGTGGCGGGCCGCGAACTCGCCGCCGATCTGGCCGCGACACTGTCGGCCGCCAAGGCGGAGGGCGCCGACCGGCTGCACGTCTGCGTGGTCGCGGGCGGGGTCGAGGACGATGTGGCCGATCTGTGGACCCTGGAGCGGATCGCGGTGGCCCTCGACGAGTTCGTGCACCCGGAGACCACCGAACAGGGGCCGCAGAGCGTCTTCGGGGACGGGCGGTGCCATGCCACCCTGGTGACCGAACAGGCGTTCGCCCTGCCGGACAGCCCGGTCCCGCCGAACTCGAATCACGCCGCGCTGGCCGGTGCGCGCCGGGTGCTGCTGAACGAGCAGTCGGCGTTGCGCTGGCGGTTGATCGACGTCGAACCCGACACCGCGATCGGCGATCTGATCGGGGAGCTGGCGGTGCCCGGCGCCTTCTGGAACGACAACCTCGACGAGGTGGTGCTGCGCGCGGGCAAGCGCTGGGTCCCGATGGTGACCAAGCCGTTGCAGGAGCGCCTCGACGCCCTCGACACCGCCGAGCCGCTGACCGACCCGGAAGCCAACTTCGCACTGGAGATGCCCCGCACGCGCCTGCTGTCGGCGTTGGCGTGGCGGCAGTGCCCGCGGCCCGAACCGGGACCGGGCCAGATCGAGGTGCGGATGAAGATCATCGGCCTCAACTACAAGGACCCGCTCAAGGTCATCGGACTGCTCGGCGAGCGCGAACTGGCGCCGACCTATTTCGGCACCGTGCCCGGAATGGAGGGCGTCGGCGAGGTGGTGCGGGTCGGCGCCGCGATCACCGACGTCACGGTGGGGGATCTGGTCGCCGTCGCCGCCAAGGGCATGATGCAGCGCTACGTCGTCGTCGACCGGCAACTGGCCATCCCGCTGCCCGCCGACGCCGATCCGGCCTACTGCACCAGCACCATCGCCTTCGGCACCGCCGAGTACGCGCTGCTGGATCTGGCCCGGCTGGAACCGGGCGAGACGGTGCTGATCCACGGCGCGGCCGGCGGTGTCGGCACGGCCGCGATCCAGGTGGCCAAGGATCGCGGGGCGCGCATCATCGGCACCGCCAGCACCGACGAGCGCCGCGCCCACGTGCTCGCCCTCGGCGCCGATCACGCGATCGACTCGCGCTCGCTCAACTTCGTCGACGACGTGCTGGAGCTGACCGGAGGCAAGGGCGTCGAGGTGGTGCTCAGCAGCGCGCCGGGGGAGATCCTGCGCCAGAACTTCAACGCCGTCGCCGAATTCGGGCGCATCGTGGAGGTCGGCAAGGCCGACATCTACACCGGCGGCCTGTTGGAGATGGCGAACTTCGACAAGAACCTGGCGTACTTCTCGATGGATCTGGACCGCTTGGTCGCCGTCGACGCGCAGCGGCTGGCCCGTTTGCTGCAGCGGGTCTACGAGAAGGTGCTCGCGGGCACCTACCAGCCGCTGCCCTACAGGCTGTTCGAGACCGACGAGGTGGGCAGGGCCTTCGAGGAGACCATCCGCTCCACCGGCTTGGCCAGGATCGCGCTGCGCATGGATTCACCCACCCCTGCGGTGCGGCCGTACCTGCCGGAGATCGAGATCGACAGCGCCGCGACCTATCTCGTCACCGGCGGTTTCGGTGGGTTCGGGATGGCCATCGGGCGCTGGCTGGTGCTGCGCGGGGCGCGGCGGCTGGTTCTGCTCGGCCGCGGCGGCGCGAGCACGGAGGAGGCCCGCCGTCAGCTGGAGGCGTGGCGAACGGTAGGCGTGGAGGTGGTCGAGGAACGGGCCGACGTCACCGATCCGGAGGCGGTCGCCGCGATCGTCGCGCGGTCGCACAGCGCAGAGCACCCGCTGCGCGGAGTGTTCCACGCGGCGGGCGCGGTGGCCGACAATCGGCTGGCCGCCATGCAATTCGACGAGCTGGCACGGGTGTATCGCCCGAAGGTGCACGGTGCGAGGGTGCTGCATCGGGCCGTAGCCGACGCGGGCATCCGGTTGGACATGTTCGTGCTGTGCTCCTCGGGCGGCTCGATGTACGGCATCTACGGTCAGTACAACTACTGCGCGGCCAACGTGGCGGTGGAGTCGCTGGCCGAGGAATGGTCCCGGGCCGGCGAGCGTGCGCTGTGCGTCGGCTGGGGGCACCTGTCCGGCGCGACGGGAGGCATGGCCGCCGACGAGACGGCCCTGAAGTACCTCGATCTGGTCGGCTTCGACCCCATCGACATGGCCGACGCCACCGCCTATCTGGAGCAGACGCTGCGCTTGGGCGTGGCCCGCGCGGCGATCATCCCCACCGACTGGGCCAAGCTGACCGGCACCTTCCCACAGCTGACCCGCACCGGGCGCACGACCGCGCTCGCGCAGGCCTCCGCGAAGGACACCTCCGAACTGGCCCGGCTGCGGGCGGAGGTGGCCGCGATCGAAGAGGGCAAGCGCGGAGCCTTCGTCGCCCGCAAGATGGCCGAGGAACTCGCCGTCGTCATGGGCGTGCCGGTCGAGTCCATCGACATGACCGTTCCGGTGCCCGAACTCGGGCTGGATTCGCTGATGGCGGTGGAATTGGGGGCGCGGGTCACCAAGACGCTCGGCATCGACCTGATGTCGCTGCAGATGGGCCGGTCGTTCAGCCTCGAGCAGGCGGGTCCGAAGGTGGCGGAGCTGATTCTCGCCGCGGAGTCCGGTCAGGCACAGCCGGTCGCGGATCCGGCCCCGGCGTCTGCGTCGAACGGCGCAGCGCCCGAACCGGTTCCGGCGCTGCTGGCGGCCGGGGCCAAGCCGTGACCGGCCGCCGTCGTCGAAACGAGGAGTTCCCGTGGTCCGTTTCGGGCTGATCGATGAATGGGAGCCGGGGCCGGGCCGGCTGGTCAGCTGGGTGGCGTCACCGGAGTCGGTGGCGCGCGCCCGGCGGGCGCCGGTGCACCCGGCCCCGCCCTCGCACCAGCAGGAGCAGTATCTGCGCCTCGCCGATCGGCACGCCGACGCGGATTTCCGGTACTCGGGCCTGTGCCTGGTGACCGCGGAGATCCCGGCCGGCGGGCTGGACCGTGCCGCGATGACGCGGGCGGTCAACGCGTTCCTGCTGCGCCACGACACCTTCCGGACCTGGTTCCGGGTCGACGCCGCCGGTGCGATCGAACGGCACCTCGTGCCCGCCGGCGACGTCGATTTCGTGCCCGTCGACTACGGGCACGTGGACGAGGCCAGGGCCATCCGCGACCATGTGCAGAAGACCACGCCGGGGCCCTTCGACTGGGACTGCTTCACCTTCGGGGCGATCGAACGCGAGGACTCCACGACGGTCTACCTGGCGGTCGATCATCTGCACACCGACGGATTCGGCCAGTACCTGTCCGGGTTCGACCTCGCGCTGTTGTACCTGCGCGAGGTGTGGGAAGACGTCGGCATGCTGCAACCCGCGGCCAGCTATCTCGACTACTGCACCGCCGAGCGAGAGTACACCGGCCGGATGACGCTCGCCTCGCCCGGCGTGCAGAAGTGGCTGGAGCTGATTCGCGGAAACGACGGCGAACTGCCCTCTTTTCCTTTGAATCTGGGCAGGCGCACCGATGTCTACAACCGCAGCGCGCACCGCACGGTCACGCTGTTCGACGAGCACACCGCGCTGCGGTTCGAGCGGGTCTGCCGCGACAACGGCGCGGAGTTCGTCGGCGGCATCTTCGCCGCGGCGGCGCTGGCCGAGCGCGAGCTCGTCGACAGCGACTACTACTTCGGCATGACGCCCGTCAGCACCCGTAGCTCCGCGGCCGAACGAGCGTCCGTCGGCTGGTATGTGACGTTGCTTCCGGTGGCCTTCCCGCTCGGGTCTGCCACCTCTTTCGGCCGAGCCGCGGCCCTCGCGCAGCACGCTTACGAGAATGGCCTTCGCCTGGCCCCCACCTCGTTCCAGCGCGTGGTGGAACTGCTGCCCGCCGACTCCGATCTGGATCTGAAACCGGGCTGGTCCACGCCGATGATCTCCTACGTCGACGCCAGAGAACTGCTCGGCAACGAGTTCTTCGACCTGGCGTCGTGCGGGTTGTACGCCAATCGGGCCGCCTCCGAGCAGGTGCTGATCTGGATCAACCGGCTCGCGTCGGAGACCACGCTGAGCGTCATCTACCCGGACACGCCGGTGGCGCACGATTCCGTCGAGCGCTATGTGGCCACGCTGCGAGCGGTGTTCGCGGCGGCGGCCGGGAAGACACGGTGAGGAGGACCTGTGCACACGGCATTCCGGGATCCGGGGATCCCCGACGGAGAGAAATCCGTCTACACCGTCACCGTCGCCGACCGGCCGCCGAAGCTGGACCTGATCAGCGTGGTGTCGCACGACGGCGACGGCTACCGCTCGATGCTCGAGGTCGGTCTCGGGCACGCGAACTTCGCGATGACCGTCGAGCAGCGGTTCCAGCGCTCGGGGGACCGGTTGTCGGCCGAGCGCTACCGCGCCGAAACCCGCTCGGGCGCCGCGGTGGTCAGCCGGGAGGAAGCCAACTTCATCGGCACCACCCACCTTCAGTTCGGCGGCGGTATCGCGCCCTTCCCGGCCAACGTGATGCCGCTCGCCGGTGGCCTGACATTGCTGCGCGGCCTCGACTTCGCCGAGGGCGCCGAGGAGTGCGTCGATCTGTGGCTGGCCTTCTCTGTCCACGTCCCGCTCGGGGCGAAAGTGGAGCAGCGCACCGTCGTCGACGTACCGGCCGGGCGCATCACCAGCTGGCAGGTACGGCTACGGCCGCGGTTGTCCGGGTTGAACACGATGGTGGAGAAGGTGATCGGCGGATTCCTGCCGCCCGCGGTGGCCCACTTCGACGCGGACCCGCCGCACCGGCTGGCGCGGCTCAGCTTCCCGACCGGGCCGATGCCGTGGGATCCACGCGGGCTGATGGAACTGGTCGCGTAGCACCGCGGGGTCCGGAAGGCGGTGCACATGTCGGGCGATGCGGGAGGTGCGGCGGGGCGCGATGAACATGCCGCCCGGCCCGCACTGCGCGCGGGCCGGGCGGCTTCCTCGGTCAGCTGATCTGCGTGCCCGACCAGCCGAAGCTGAAGCTGTGGCCCTTCGAGGTGCACAACAGGGCGCCCCGGCCGCCTCCGGTGCAACTGGCGCCACCGTTGGTGAGGGTGCCCTCGATCGGCGGGCTGTCCGCGCGGCCGTGCGGGCCGGTGAGACCGAAGGTCGGATGGGCGGGCAGGAACGGCAGGTCGATCGCCAGATCGTAGACCGTGAATCCGAACAGGTTGGTGCCGTAGCGGCCCCGCAGGAGTTTTCGCCGCAACAGCCAGGCAGTGCCGGTGAGGGACCGAAAAGGCGCGGCGACGGGATCGGTTTGCTGCGGAGGCACCGTCCCACCGGCTTGTCCGCCGAGTGAACCTCGGGGTGATCCACATCACTGCCTGACGCTGTCAGGAATCCGGCAGCTGTCTCGTTCAGGGAACACGCGAACCAGACAGGAGCGAACCATGAAGCACCGCATCGTCGTCCTCGGGGCAGGCTACGCCGGAGCCTTCTCCGCCGGCTACCTGGCGCGTCGGCTCCACTCCGACGACTTCGAGATCACCGTGGTCAACGCCGAACCGGATTTCGTCGAACGGCTGCGCCTGCATCAGCTCGCCGCCGGGCATGATCTCCCGCACCGGCCGCTGGCGGAGGTGTTCGCAGGCACCGGCATCCGGTTACGGGTGGCGCGGGTGACCGGCGTCGACGTCGAGCACCGGACTGTCACGGTCGCCGACGGCGATGGCGTCGACCGGCTCGGCTACGACACCCTCCTCTACGCGCTCGGCAGCACCGTCGCCGATCACGGTGTTCCTGGCGTCGACGAACACGCCTTCCACGTGGCGGCGCGGCCGTCCGCGCTGCGGCTGCGCGCACGACTGGACGAGCTGCGCGGGGACGGCGAAGTGCTGGTGGTGGGCGGCAACCTGACCGCGATCGAAGCCGCCACCGAGATCGCCGAAGCCCGCCCCGGGCTCCGGGTCGCCGTCGCCACCAGCGGCGAACTGGGCGGCTGGCTGGGCGCCGAGGCCCGCCGCCACCTGCTGCGCGCCTTCGATCGGTTCGGTGTCACGGTCCACGAGCACACCACCATCGAGCGCGTCGAGCAGGCGGCGGCGGTCGCGTCCGACGGCACTGCCCTCGCCTCCGACGCGACCGTGTGGGCCGCGGGGTTCGCCGTCCACCCGATCGCCGCCGCCAGCGGCCTCGAGGTGCTCCCCGACGGCCGGATCGAGGTCGACCGTCAGATGCGGTCGGTCTCCCACCCGGATGTGTACGTCGCCGGTGACAGCGTCTTCGTCATCGGCGACAACGGTCGCCCGTTGCCGATGTCCTGCGCTTCGGCGGGATACACCAGCATGCAGGCGACGGCCGCGATCATCGGGGACCGGACCGGGCGCGAGATCCCGACGACCGCGCTGTCGTATGTCGGCAACCACATCAGCCTCGGTCGCAAGGACGGGATCTTCCAGTTCGTGGACGGTGCGGCGCGATCGAAGTCGTGGGCGCTGCGTGGCCGGGCGGCCGCGCGCGTCAAGTCGGCGATCGTCGGGACCGCCGCCTGGAGCGTGAGCCACCCGACCTTCGGAAGGCCGAGTCGCCGTTACCGCTCGGCCACCGCCCGAGAGCGCTCCCTCGACGCGATCGCCGCATAGGTCGCGCTCATGGACACGGCCACCCTGGCGCGTTTCGAGGCCAGCCGGAATCGGCTGGCCGCACTCGCCTACCGTCTGCTCGGCTCGGCCGCCGACGCCGAGGACACGGTGCAGGACGCGTTCCTGCGGTGGCAGGCCGCCGACCGCGAGTACGTCGAAGTGCCGGAGGCGTGGCTGACCAAGATCGTCACCAACTTGGCGCTGGACCGGCTCCGGTCGGCGCGACTGCGGCGCGAACGCGCGGTCGGCGCCTGGATGCCCGAACCGCTCCTCGGCGGCGACCCGATGCTTGGCCCGGCCGACACCGTCGAACAGCGCGAATCGGTGACCCTGGCGGTGCTGACGCTGATGGAGCGTCTCTCGCCGGTCGAACGGGCCGTCTACGTGCTGCGCGAGGCCTTCGACTACAGCCACGCCGAGATCGCCGGGATCCTCGGCATCAGCGAGTCCGCGAGTCAGCAACACACCCACCGAGCCCGGCGCCGAATCGCCGCCGCCCGCAACGGCGCGGACATCGACCATGCCTGCGCGCGCCGCATCGTCGAGGCGTTCGTCGACGCCGCCTCATCGGGCCGGACCGAACGGCTGGTCGCGCTGCTGACCGACAACGCCACCGGCATCTCCGACGGCGCCGGGCTGGGCCTGGCGGGGAAGCTGATCCGGTACGCGACCCCGGAGCGGATCGCAGGCGCGGTGCGAGCCGGCTTCAAACCGACGCCGGCCAAGCGCAGGCTCGCCGGTGGCACCCCGGCGATCCACGCCGCCGTGGTCAACGGCTGCCCGGCCATGGTCGCCACGCTCGGCGACCGTGTCGTGGGCCTGGTGGTGCTGGAGGTCCGCGACGACAAGATCGCAGGCGTGCGCGGCATCGCCGCCCCGGACCGACTCGGCCGTCTCACCGAGGAATGGCGGCGGCAGGAGCACGACGTCCCCTTGATCGAATCGTGGTGACCGGCGGTTCCCCTTCGGCGCGACCGTCCGCGATTTCTTGTACAACGGCTCCGCCAGCGCAGATGCCAGACGACTCTGTCCCACGACGCGCCTCGGTGCACGATTCACCCAGAGAACCGCCGCGGAGTCGAGTAAGGCACTCACTCCGTAGGGCACCCGGCGCGTATTCCGGGAATGCAACCGTGACGCCGTGGCGAGCGAGCGCCAGCGGGCGGGGACGCCCGCGCAGCCGACCGGCGCACGGCAGACATGATGCCCGCGCGGATGGCGCTCAGCGCGCGGTCGGCGTGCGGTCGCGGATGCGGCCGACGGTGGCCGGGATGATGCGGCGGCGCGGCGACCACCAGTTGGCCGGGCCCATCAGTTGGACCAGCGCGGGCACCAACAGCATGCGGACCAGGGTGGCGTCCACGACGAGCGCGATGATCATGCCGAGGCCGAGGAAGCGCATGGGCGTGAGCGGGGAGAGGGTGAACGCCCCGGTGACGATCACCAGCAGGGTTGCCGCGGCGGTGATCACGCGCGCGGTCCTGACCGTGCCGAGGCGCACCGCCGCCGCCGTGTCGGCGCCCGCGTCGTGCGCTTCTACCATGCGCGACAGCAGAAACACCTCGTAGTCGGTGGACAGGCCGAAGACCACGGCGATGATCAGCACCAGCATGCCCGCCGCGATCGGGCCCGTGCTCACGCCGAACGCGCCGGCCAGATGCCCGCCGCAGAAGATCCAGGCCAGTACGCCGAAGGTCGCGGCGAGGCTGAGGAAGGCGAGGACGACCGCCTTGAGCGGCAACACGATCGAGCGGAACGCGGTGGACAAGAGCACCACCGTCGCGCCGACCATGACGAGGATCATCCACGGCATGGCGGCGACGATGGACCGCACGCTGTCCACGGTGGCCGCGGTGTCGCCGCCGATCCACAGCACGGTGCCGTCCGGGGGCGTCAGACCGCGCATGCAGCGCACCGAGTCGCTCGCCGCCTCGGTGCGATCGGTGTCGCGCAGAAACGCGTGGAAGACGACGAAATCCTCGGCGCGGCCCACCTGGACGACCTGCCGCACACCGTCGACCGTGCCGAGTGCCGCCGCGGCCGCGTCCACCGCGGCCGACTGCGGCGGCCCGTCCGTGCCGCGCAGCACGATGGTGGCTCCGCTGCCCGCCGCGGGGAATTGCCCGGTCAGCTCCTCGATGGTGACGCGCATGGGGTTGCCCGGCGGCAAGGCGTGATGGTCGATGTCGCCCAGCCGCAGCCCGGCCAGCGGCGCCGCGAAGACCAGCAGGACGGCGCCGACCAGCACCGTCACCAGACCGGGCCGCCGCAGCACACGGTCGACCAGGCCACCCCAGAACCGGTCGGTGCGATCGATCGCGCGCGCGGTGCCGATGCGCGCGCCGAACAGGGCCAGCAGTGCGGGCAGCACGGTGAGCGAGAGCCCGGCGGCCAGCGCCACCGCCGTGATCGCGCCGATGCCGAGCGAACGCAGCACCGCCTGCGGGAAGACGAACGTCCCCGCGAACGCGCAGACCAGCAGCAGCGCCGAGAACGCGATGGTGCGCCCTGCGGTCGCGTACGTGCGGATGATCGCGGAGCGCGCGTCGTGCCCGTCGGCGACCTCCTCGCGGAACCGCGTGACCAGGAACAGTCCGTAGTCGATCGCCATCCCGAGGCCGAGCAAGGAGGCGATGTTCATCGCGAACGTGCTGACCTCGGTGAGTTCGGCGAGCACGCGGATGGCGCCGCTCGCGCCGAGCACGGTCAGGCCGCCGACCACCACCGGGAAGGACGCGGCGATCAGACCGCCGAACACCAGCACCAGGATGAGCAGCGTCAGCGGCAGCGAGAGCGCTTCGGCCCGGACCAGATCGTGCTGGGACTGCGCGTTGATCTCCGTGGAGACCGCGCTGTAGCCGGACAGATCGGCCGGGACACCCGGAACGCGGAGCAGCGGTTCGATGTCCGGATACGCGGCGACGCGCTGGTTGGCGTCACCCGCGAGATAGACCACGGCCAGCGCGTGCCGGTCGTCGGCCGACCGCAGGAACTGTTTGCGCGCGAATCCGGCGTTCCAATAGGTTTCGATCGGCCGTTGCAGCATCGCCGGATCGATCCGCGCGAGCGCCTCCCGAACCCGGGGGCCGATGTCGTCGAGCGTCTGTCCCTCCGGAGCGGTGTAGCGCACGACCACGTCGGGGTTCTGCGGTCCGAAGTGCTCGCTGACGAGCTGATCCACGTGCGCGGACTCGCTGCCGGGATCGATGAACCCGGCAGCCGTGACCTTGTCCGACGCTCCGATGCCGAGCAGGCCGGACAGCAGCATCACCCCGGCGACGACGGCGAGCACCATCCGTGGCCGGGCGAGGACCACCCGGGCGACGGCGGTCATCCCACGGCCGCATCGTGCGGCGCGAGCTCGGCCTCGAGCCGCGCGGTGATCGTGTCGAGCAGCGCCTCCAGGCGGGGCTCGATGCCGGCGCCGTTGCGGCAGGAGACGGTCAGCTCCAGCTTCCCGCGCGATTCGACCATCGCGAACAGCAGCGGCATCGCGCCGCTGTGCTGCGGTAGCACCCGCATGGTCGTCGGTGTCCAGCCGGGCACCGCCATCTCGTCGAGATCGAAGGCGCCCAGGTGGGAGACGGTGGCCGACACCATGTTCCGATTCAGCCGAGCGCCCAGCCAGTTGCTGCCGCGCAGCACCGCGCGGATGACGGCGTCCGGAAACTTCGACAACTTGCCGTTGTCCAATTCGTTCAGTTCGCGTTTCTCCCGCAGCCCGCTGCGCATCCGCTCCCTGACCGTCTCCCAGTCTTCGCCGGGCGCCACGTCGAGGAACAGGGGAAGCGCCAGATTCGCGGTGGAGCGCAGGGCCGGATCGTGCCTGCGCAGATCGACCGGGATCATGAAGCGCGACTTCGCATCCGACTCCCCGGCCAGGATCGCCGCCACCCGCGCGACGATGCCCTTGCCGGTCGCCTCGATCGTGCGGTGGCGCAGCAGCCAGCGCGGGGCCGCCGGATCCTGGCGGCCGCGCCCCGACGGCGCCTTGAACGTGGGCAGCACCAGCGTCGGTCGGCCCGCAGCGCCTGTCCGCGCGACCAGTTCGGCGTCCGCGACCGGGTGCGGCGCGCCGACGGGACGCCGGCCACGCAAGGCGCGCAAGACGTCGTCGACCCACAGGCGCAGGCCCATGCCGTCCATCACGCCGTGGAAGGCGCGGAACAGCACGGTGGTCTGCGCGCCCGTGAGCAGCAGCACCTCGGTGGTGCGGTCAGGCGTGGGACCGATCGGGCTGTTCAGCACCGCGTCGTGCTCCAGGGCGTCGTAGTTCAGCGACCATCCCGGCACCACGCGCACGGTGGCGGCCAGACCGCTGTCCACCCAGTCGCGGCCGTCGCGCACCAAGCGCGCGCCGGGGGCGGCCGCCGACGCCAGGTCGACGGCGGCCTGCAAGGCGGCCGGGTCCAGGCTGCCGTCGCCGTGGACGGCGAGGTGCATCACGAACGGCGGAGTCACCTGCCGGGTGGAGAAATAGAGGCGTTCGGTGGGGGTGATCTTCCTGCGGAAGACGGGTGCGTTGCTCATGCTGGTCTCCGGTGCCGATGAAGTGCTCAGCGCAGACGGCGGGTGAGTTCCACCGCCCCGCCCTGGTCTTCCAGCCAGGCGAGGAAGGCGGTCAGCCCGCTGTCGCGGTCGACGACCGGCCGGTAGCCGAAATCGCGTGCCGCGGCGCTGGTGTCGTAGGTGGCGCTGCGGGTCAGCAGCGCGACGGCGTAGCGCGACAGCGGCGGCGACCAGCGGGTCGCGACGGCGGGAACGCGCCAGATCGTCTCGATGACGCGCACCGCCGCACCGATCACCTCGGGGTTGGGTTTCCTGGTCGGCGGCCGGTATCCGAGCTGGGCGGCCACCTGGCCGAGAAATCCCCAGACGTCGGTCTTCTCGGCGTCGGCGATGAAATACGCTTTGCCGCCCACCTCGTCCGACGCGGCCGCCAGCACACAGGCCTCGACGATGTTGTCGACGTGGCACAGCGAGGCGTACACGGTGCGGCCGAACGACAGGTCCGGCAGCGTTCCCGCGCCGGCTCGCCCGAGCATCCGCACGATGGGGCCCGACCGGTCGCCCGCACCCCAGATCGCGCGCGGGCGCAACGCGCAGGTGCGGAACCCGTCGGTGTCGGCGGCGAGCACCGCCCGCTCGGCCGCGGCCTTGGTCTCCGAGTACAGGTTCAGGTAGCGCCGCGGGTACGGCACCGATTCGTCGACGTCGAGCTGATCGCCGCCGTAGTAGTCCATCAGCGCGCTCGGGCTGGAGATGAACACGAACCGTGCGGCTCCGCCGCGCCGGGCGGCCTCCAGCAGCCGCTCGGTGGCCCTGACGTTCTCGTTCCAGAACTGTTCCCTGGTGCCGCGCTCGTCCACCCGGGCCGCGCTGTGGAAGACGATGTCGACACCGCGGGTGGCCCGCTCGAGCGACGCGGGATCGGTCAGGTCACCGTAGACCAGCTGGATCTTGTCCAGGTCGGGGCCCAGATCGGACAGATCGCTGGTGCGACGCACCAGGATCGACACGTGGTGCTCGCCGTCGCGCACCAGCCTGCGCGCCAGCGCGCCGCCCAGAAAACCGGACGCGCCGGTCACCAGAACTTTGCTCATTGCCTTTCCTCCTTGCCGGGCTGGGTCCGCCACCAGGTCAGGCCGAAGATCTGCGTCAGGACCGCGGTCCGGAGCCTGCCGTGGCCGGAGCCGTCGGCGGCGCGCAAGGCCGCAGGGATCTGGGCCGCGTGCACGACGACGCTGAGGAACGCGTCGATCCACCAGACGGTGCGCAGGATCCGGCTGCCGGGGACCCGGCCGGTAGCCGCGGCGAGCGCGCCGCCCGCCAGATACAGCCATCCCAGGACGGGAACCGCCCGCAATACGGTCGTTTTCATGATCAGGTGTCCGTTCCCAGGCGCTCGGCCGCCCACACCGTGAGCTGTTCGCGCCCGATCTTGGCGTTGTGCCGGATGTCCACCGGGAACGACGGGTGAACCAGGAAGTCGGCGATCGTCCTGGTCGGTTCGAATCCCGCCCCGTGGGCCCGCAGCGCGGGCTCGACGACGGCGGGGTCCGCGCCGGGCTCCAGCTCGACGCAGAGCACCGGCCGCTGCGCGCCGCGCCGACCGATCCCGACCAGCGCCGTGCGGGCCACGCCCGCGACGGTGTTGAAGATCTGCTCCACCTGGACGGTGAACATCGGTCCGCGCGCCGTGACCACGCGCTGGCTCTTGCGGCCGCAGAACCAGATCCGTCCTTGTTCGTCGATCCACGCCAGATCGCCGGTGCGGTGCCAGATCCGGTCGCCGTCGGCGATCTTGCCCAGCGCGTTCGCCTGCTCCGGCCAGTAGTACCTGGTGCTGACGTTCGGCCCGCTCACCACCAGTTCGCCGATGCCGCGCGTGTCCGCCAGCCCGCCCGCGAGTTCTTCGGCCCGGTCCCACGTGGGTATGGGGTCGTCGGTGATGGCGACGACGCGCGCCTGCACCTGGTAGGAGGGCCTGCCGATACAGGTGCCCGCGCCGCGGTGCGCCCGTTCGACCAAGCCGTCCAGCAGTTCCCGCGACTCGATGGTGGACATCGGCAGCGCCTCGGTGGACCCGTATCCCGCGACGACCTTCGCGTCCGCGCCGAGCACCGCGCGCAGCCCGGCGATGCACCAGTCCGGCACCGGCGCGCCACCGGAATAGACGCTCTCGAGCGAGTCGAGCGGAATCGGGTGGGCGCGCAGGTATTCCAGCAGCGGGATGAGCACGGCGGGGGAGGCGAACATGGTGCGCACCCCGAACCTCCTGATCGCGTCGGCCACGTGCGCCGGGTCGGTCGCCCCCACCTTGCTGGGGATCAGCGGTGGCAGCACGCACCGCGAGCCGAGCAGCAGATCCAGCACGCCGACCAGCGGAAGCGTGATCAAGGAGGCTTCCGGCGCCACCTCACCGCGCGCCAGGTGCACCTGCTCCACCATCGCGGCAAGGTTGCCGTGGGTCAGCTGCACGGCCTTCGCGGGGCCGGTGCTGCCGGTGGTGAACGCGATCACCAGCGGGTCGTCCTCGGTGGCCGGGCGGGCGGTGGGCAACGAGCCGGTGGGCGTGCGGCCCCAGTCGCGCAGCGTGTCGCCGCGCCAGAACCAGCGTCGGCCGACCGTCACCGTCGTGCGGACGGTGCGGAAGCCGCGCCGGAACAGCACGCGCAGCGCATGGGCCGGTGGGATACCGATGAACGCCTCGGCATCCACGGCGCGCAAGCAGCGCAACATCTTCCGCACACCCATGCCGGGGTCGATCACCACGGCCACCGCGCCGATCTTCAACAGCCCGAGCATGATCGCGTACAGCTCCGGGCTCGGCAGCACCAGCACGATGGTGCGCGTCCCGGTACCGACTCCCGACGCGGCGAGCCGCTGGGCGATCGTGTCCGACCACGCGTCCAGCTCGCGATAGGTCAGGTGCCGGTAGGCCGGCAGGCCATCGGGGCCGACCCCGTCCGCGTGGCGCACGGCCACGCGGGTGGGGTCGGTGCGGACGACCGCACGGAACCGATCGATGGCCTGCCAGTAGGTCCCCGTTGTCACGCAGGCGCCCCGGCGAGGACGGGCAGCCGGTAGAGCACCGCCGCTGCCGAAGGACCCGCGCCCGCGGCGACGAACAGCACCTGGCGGTACGGGGCCAGGGTGTCGTCCGCCACCGCCTGGTCGTAGGCCGCGGTCAGCGCCGCCGTGTGCGGGTCGCCGTCGCGCAGATCCGGTGTGCGGACCGAGCTTTCGTCGATGCCGAGGGCGGCGGCCAGCCTCTTCGGGAACTGCGGGCTCGGCGTCGAGGCGATCAGCGCGATCTCGTCGAGCGAGACGTGGTCGGACTCGGCGAGCGCCCGGCGCGCGACGTCGATCGCCACGTCCAGCAGACGCTCCTCGAAGCCGGGCTCGCGCTCCACCGTCATGGCGCCGCGCCCCGTATTGCCCATGGTCGTGACGTCGACGTAGGCCTCGATCGCGGGCGTGCCCTCGCCCGCGGCGGTGTGCACCCGGCCGAAGCCGGTCGGCTCGTCGGTGTGCTCGAGCAGCAGGGCCGCGCCGCAGGTGGCGTACGGGAACCGTTCGTCACCGACGGAGCGCAACAGGGACGGATGGGTGTCGCCGGAGACGACGAGCACGTGCTCGGCGCTGCCGGTCTCCAGGACCGAGGTGGCCACCTGCACCGCGTTGAGCACACTCACCGCGCCGTTCATCAGGTCGAACGAGAACGTCCGCGGGTCGTCCTTGGCGTATTCCAGGCCGATGCCGGCCGCTTTCTGGATCAGCGCCGACACCGCGGGCTCGACGGTGTTCGAATCGCGGAAGATGCCCGCGTTGATCAGCAGGCCGACCTGGTCGGGACGGATACCGGCACGTTCGAGGCACCGCTTGGCCGCGCGCCCGTTGTGCTCGACGATGCTGTTGGTGTCCCCGCCCCGGCTGATCGCGGTGGACTTGATACGCACGCTCATGACCGGACCTCAGACCTTCAGCGACGAAATGGTGGTGGACAGGAACCCGGTGACGATGCCGGAAGCCGCGGGCACCAGCAGCAGCTTCGAGCCCGCGGGAATGTTCTGCTCGCTGAGCTGATCGTGCAGCACGATGAAATGCGAAGTGGTGGAAGTGTTTCCGTACTTCTCGATGACCCGCAGGTCCGGCGGCATCGGGCTGCCGAACTCGCGCTCGGCGATCGCGTTCATCCACGGGATGGCGGCGGCGCCGAACTGATGGTGGATGACATAGTCGAATTTCTCGTCGGCGAAGGTCTTGCCCTGCGCCTCGAGGAATTTCCGCTGCGTGTTGGTGCCGAGCAGGAAACGATCCTCGTTGTGCATCCTGCGGTTGTCGGTGTACATCGCGATGCCCTGCGTCTTGCCGCTCGGCATGCCGAGGCACAACTGCGCGTATTCCGCGGCGGTCATCATTTCGATGTAGTGGATGATGTCGTTTTCGTCGACCGCCTGGTCGAGGACGATCGCGCATCCGGAATCACCGACCGACAGCGAGGCGAACTGCGGATCGTATTTCTGCGAAATCTCGGCGACCGCGGTCTCGGCGATCGGAGTAATCGCCTCGCCGCTGACCACGAGGCCGTTGCGGACGGCGCCGGACCGGATCATCCGATCCAGGATGTACGTGCCGGTGAGCATTCCGGCGCAGGCATTCGTGATATCGAAGGTGATCGCGTTCTTCGCACCGATAAGGCGGCTTATCGAACCGGCGAAGGACGGCTCCATGTACATCCTGGTGGCGTGCTTGCTGCGCGTGATCGAGGCGGAGATGATCACGTCGATCTCCTCCGGCGCATACTGCGACCTGGACAAACAGTCTTCGACAGCCTTGGTGGCGAGCGTGAACGAGTCTTCGTGACTTTCCGGCCTGGTATCGCGGACCCGGCGTTCGCGGACGCCGGTGATTTTCTCCAGATCGAATGAAGGCGGTTCTTTCAGGCCGGAGAGCAGTTCAGCCGTTGTGACAACTCTGGAAGGCAGATAGGCGCCGATGGATTCGAAACGGGAATGGGGAGACACGAGCGCTCCTGAAATCGTGGGGAATTACGGTTCCGGATCGACTCTGATCGTCGGTGCGGTGAACACTACCCGACGGTAACAACGAATGGCTATATCGCCTTGAAGCGTTCCGTCTGAGACGGAAATCACTGCGGAGAGTATCTGTTTCGTGAGGTATCACCAACCGGTGACCGGCTGGCTATGGCGTTCGCAGTATTGCGATGTGAGTTGCCGTTTCGGTTTGTCGCGCTGGTTCGTGTCCGAAGGCGTGTGCGGCCGGCGGTGCGGGCGAATGTGTCGCCCCGTGAATGGCTACCGATCGGCTATTGCCGGATGGCGGTAATCGATGAGTGCTCGGCGGGCTGTCTCTCTCGCCGGATGTGAGTGACTTCACTGCGAAGCGCGCGCCGGGGAGGGTGCGGCGGACGGTGGGCCGATCGTCGCCGAACATCGTTGTGGCAGACAGCGATCGGCGCCATCGGCCGGCGCAAGGGCGGGCGCGCGACGGCGTAATTATGGCGCGATGCCGGTGAGGGAGAAGAACTCCTGGCGGGAGCGGGCATCGTCACGCAGCGTGCCGAGCATGGTGGAGGTGACCGTGGTCGTGCCGACGGCCTGCACGCCGCGCAGGGTCATGCAGGTGTGCTCGGCTTCGATGACGACCCCGACGCCTTTGGGGCTCAGATTCGACGCCAGCCAATCGGCGATCTGTTTGGTCAGCCGTTCCTGCACCTGGGGGCGGCAGGAGAAGTGCTCGACGATGCGGGCGAGCTTGGACAGCCCGAGGATGCGGTCGCCGGGCAGATAACCGACGTGGGCGACTCCGACGAACGGCAGCAGGTGGTGCTCGCACACCGACCGCAACGGAATGCGGCGGGCCAGCACGAGCTCGTCGTAGCCTTCGTCGTTGGGGAAGGTGGTCAGGTCGAACGGGCGGGGAGTGAACAGTTCGGCATAGGCGCGCGCCATCCGGCCCGGAGTGGCCCTGAGGTGTTCGTCGTCGAGGCCGACGCCGAGAGCGGAGAGGAACTCGCCCGCCGCGCGCTCGGCGGCGGCCAGGTCGATGGTGGCGCCGGAGTCGTGGACGACTCGTAACGGACGCACGGTGTGGTCGGCGAGCATCCCGCCCACCAAGCGCTCGGCCTGCTGCATGTCACTGGTCACGACGATCTCCTGTAGCGCTCATTACGACAAATATTATTGGTGAAATAGTTATCGCCGGTCAAGTCCAGCACGTGAAGTCGTTGCCAGACCTGCTTCGGCCAGCACTATGAGTGTTATTGTGATCGGGTGACCAGCGATGCGGCGATCGGTGCCGTGGCCGCCTTGGATGACGAACTGCGGCGCGGGATGTACCGGTACATCCGTGGCGCCCGCCGTCCGGTGACCAGGGACGAGGCCGCCGAACAGGTCGGGATATCCCGTAAGCTCGCCGCGTTCCATCTGGACAAGCTCGTCGACGCCGGGCTGCTGCGGGCCCGCTACGAGCAGGTCGGGGGCGTCCGGCGGGTGGGGCGCGCGCCGAAGGTCTACGAGCCGGCCGACACCGACGTTCAGGTGAGCATCCCCGAACGGCGCCATCAGGTGCTGGCGGAGATACTCGCCGACGCCGTCCTCGCCGAGTCGGCCGGCGAGACGTCGCGCGAGGCGGCGATCCGGGTCGCGGGTGATCGCGGCGCCGAAGACGGACGGGCGCTACGTCGGCAACTCCGGCCGGGGCGCCTGGGCCCGGAACGCGCGCTGACCCTGCTGCGCTCGTCGCTCACCGATCAAGGGTTCGAACCCAGCCGGGAAGGTTCCGGCTGCCTGCGTCTGCGGAACTGCCCGTTCCACCCGCTGGCGGCCAAGGCCCCCCACCTGGTGTGCGGAATCAACCACGCCTATCTGCGCGGCTTTCTGGACGGTCTGGAAGCCGACAGCGTGACCGCGATCCTGGCGCCCGCGGCGGGTGAATGCTGCGTCGAACTCCGTTCGACCGCCAGCCGCGGGTGATTCGCCGACCGGAGTGACCGCGACGCGTGCACGGGCGCGCGGCGTCCGGAGCTAGGCTTCGGTGCTCAGCGAGGAGCGCGCGGTGGCGATCCGTTCCAGCACGTCGGAGGCGTGCGCGTCGAAACGCTCGCGGGAGACCAGGATCTCGCCGTCGAGCCAGGGGCGGTAGAGGTAGGCGAGCGCGCCGAAGATGGCGCTGGCGTTGAGCTCGTGATCGTGCTCGTCCGGCATCGGTCCTGTGTAGTCGCCCGCGCTGATGACCAGCGCGATCGGCGCGGTGAAAAGGCCGATGAGTTCGTAGGCGCGCGGCAGGAGCACGGGCGTCGCCTGCGACTCGACGAACATGATCCGGCCGCGGCGGCGGTCCTCCAGCAGGTAGTCGGTGAAGACGGCGACCATGTGGCGGAACATCGCGTCGCGTTCGACGGGCGCGTTGGGCAGTTCGTCCAGCAGCCGGTCGCGCGCGCCCAGTACCACGGTGTCCAGCACGGTGGTCAGCAGCGCGTCCAGGTTCGGGAAGCTCTCGTAGAAGTAGCGCTCCGTGAGGCCGGCCTGCCTGCAGACGCCGCGCATGGACGTCTCGGCCGCGCCCACGGTGGCCATCAGCTCCGTGCACGCCTCGATCAGCTGTTCCCGGCGTGCGGCGACGCGATCGGCGGGGGACTGCCCGCGCCAGCGGCGCATGCCGGGAATCGACCCGTCGGCTTCGTCCATGGCCGACATCCTCTCATAGCGTCCGAATTGACATCATGTGATGTTGACAGCATGTGATGTCACCAATACATTGCGAAGAACCGATCGATCACGAGGGGTGCGAGATGGGTTCTGCCGTATATGCCGACCAGGCGCACGCCATCAACGCGCGGGCCGTGGAGTTCGACTTCGCCACGGTGCCGATGCATTACATCCCCGGCGAGGCGATGGCCACCCACATCATCAACGTGATGCACCTGGTGCTCCCCGAAGGCGAGCGCGCGATGGCGCAGGCGCTGGCCGAGGCGTTGCCCCTGATCGACGACGAGCGGTTGCGCGAGGAAGTCCGCGGCTTCATCGGCCAGGAATCCATGCATGCCAGTTCGCACGAGAAGGCGCGCGAACAGCTGGAGCGGCTGGGTCTCGAGGTCGGCCCGATGGTCGAGCGGGTCACCTGGCTGGTCGACCGGATACTGGGCGACCACGGACTGTCCGGCCGGGCCAAGCGGGAGTGGCTGTGCGAGCGGCTCGCGCTGTTCGCGGGCATGGAGCACTACACCGCGGTCATCGGGGAATGGCTGCTCACCAACGACAAGCTCGAGGCCAAGGGCATGCACCCGGCGATGCTGGATCTGATCCGCTGGCACGGCGCCGAGGAGGTCGAGCACCGCAGCGTGGTCTACGACGCGTACATGCACGTCGACGGTGGCTACGCCCGCAAGGCGCGGCAGGCGCTGCTCGCCAGCGCGGGCTTGCTCGTCTTGTTCGTCATCTCCGGCGGCTATCTCTTCCATAAAGACCCGTCGAAGCACAAAGGCCGGTTCTGGCCGCTGCAATTGGCCAGCGCCTCGGTGCGCGGTGTGGTGCCGAGCTTCACGACGTTCTTCACCGAGATCCCGCGCTACCTGCGGCCGGGCTTCCATCCCTCGCAGCTGGGCCCGATGGACAACGCGCTGCGTTACCTCGCGCAGTCGCCCGCGGCACGGGCGGCGCGCGCGTGACCGCCGTCGAGCGGTTCCAGCCCGGACCGGCGCTGCGCCTGATCGGCTCGGCGGCCGACGCCTACAAACGATTGTTCGTCGAAAGCGACGCCGCGCGATTGCTGTCGCGCCCCGATCCGGTGCGCCGCAGCGGCTACGAATTCGAGGTGGTCGTCGACCGGATCGGCGCCGAGGCCGACGGGGTGGTGAGCCTGTGGCTGCGCCATCCCGACGGCGGCCCGCTGCCCGCGTGGACGCCGGGCGCGCACTTGGACGTCTTCCTGCCGTCCGGTCGCCAGCGGCAGTACTCGCTCACCAACGACCCCGCCGACCGGGGGTTCTACCGCATCGCGGTGCGCCTCATCGCCGACGGTGACGGCGGTTCCGCGGAGATCCACCGCGATCTGCGGGTTGGCGACCGACTGGGCGTGCGCGGCCCCCGCAATGCGTTCCCCTTCGTCGCGGCCCCGTGCTATCTGTTCGTCGCCGGCGGCATCGGGATCACGCCGATCCTGCCCATGGTCGCCGCGGCCGAGCGTGCGGGAGTGCCGTGGCGGTTGATGTACCTGGGCCGGTCCAGGACGCGCATGCCGTTCCTGTACGACCTGGCCCGCTACACCGGCGGCGATGTGGTGGTGCGGCCGGACGACGAGTTCGGCGTACCCGACGCGCGGATGATCTTCGAGCAGACGCCGCCAGGCGCCGCGGTGTACGTCTGCGGTCCGCCGCCGCTGGCCGAGGCCGCGCGCGGGGTGCTGGCGCTGCATGATCCGTCGGCATCGCTGCACACCGAGCGGTTCTCGCCGCTGCCGGTGCGCGACGGCGAGCCGTTCCGGATCAGACTGCGGCGCAGTGGGTTCGACGTGCAGGTCGCCGCCGACGAGTCGGCGCTCAGCGCGATCCGCCGCGTGCTGCCCGGCGTGGCCTACTCCTGCCAGCAGGGTTTCTGCGGCACGTGCAAGACCAGGGTGCTCGCGGGCGCGGTGGAGCACCGGGACCGGACGCTGCTCGACTCCGAGCGCGCGGACACGATGCTGACCTGCGTCTCCCGCGCGTGCGGCGGCGAACTCGAACTGGATCTGTGAGCCCGGCGGGCGACGTCGCCCGCGGTGGGAGGAGGACATGGCAGTGGCTGCGCAACCGGAGCACGTTCCGCTCGTGGTGATCGGAGCGGGGATAGCCGGGATCGGTCTCGCCGTCTCGCTGCGCGCGGCGGGCATCGACGATTTCGTGTTGCTCGAGCGCGCCGACGACCTCGGTGGCACCTGGCGGGCGAACACCTACCCGGGCTGCGCCTGTGACGTGCCCTCGCAGCTGTACTCGTACTCTTTCGCGCCCAACCCCGAGTGGTCGCGCACCTACGGCACGCAGCCGGAGATTCTCGCCTACCTGCGCTCGGTCGCGACGCGCCACGATGTGCTGCGGCACATGCGGTTCGGCGTCGAATTGCTCGAGGCGCGCTGGGACGAAGCGGTCACGCGCTGGCGGCTGCGCACCGGTCGCGGCGACCTGACCGCGGACGTCCTGGTCTCCGCCGTCGGGCCGTTCAGCGAGGCGCGGATCCCGCGGTTGCCGGGCGCGGAAACCTTCGCGGGAAAGCAATTCCATTCGCTGCACTGGGATCACGAGCACGATCTCACCGGCGAGCGGGTCGCGGTGATCGGCACGGGCGCGTCGGCCGTGCAGTTCATCCCGGAGATCCAGCCGGTGGTGGGTCAGCTGACCGTTTTCCAGCGTTCGGCGCCGTGGATCGTCTCCCGCCTGGATCGCCGCACGCTGCCCGCCGAACGCGCGCTGCTGCGGCGGGTGCCCGCGCTCGGCAGAGCGCTGCGCGGCCTGTATTACACGGGCATCGAAGGATTCGGCCTGGTCGGCTTCGTGGACAAGCGATTCCGGCATCCGTACGAGGCGCTGGGCAGGCTCCAGCTGCTGCGGCAGGTGCGCGATCCGGAACTGCGCCGCAAACTCACCCCCGATTACGTGATCGGGTGCAAGCGGGCGATCTTCTCCGATGCCTACTACCCGGCGCTGACCCGACCGAACGTCGAGGTGGTCACCGAAGGGATCCGGGAGATCCGCGCCGGTTCGATCGTCACCGCCGACGGCGTGCGGCGCCCCGTGGACACGATCATCTGGGGCACCGGATTCGGCGTTCCACCAGCGGTCTTCGATCGGGTGCACGGCATCGACGGCCGGTCCATCGGCCAGCGGTACCGGGAACGGCCGAGCAGCTACCTGGGCACGACCATGGCGGGCTTCCCGAACTTCTTCTGCACACTCGGTCCGTTCGGAGCGGCGGGCAATCAGTCCGCGATCTATATGATCGAAGCCCAGGTGCGCTATATCGTCGATGCCGTGACCACCATGCGTGCGCGGAACATCCAGCGGATCGCGGTGCGCGAGGAGGTGCAGCGAGCCTTCCTCGGCGAGGTGAACGAGCGCAGCCGCGACACCGCCTGGCTGACCGGCGGCTGCCGCAGCTACTACCAGACCGCCGAGGGCGGCAACGCGGGCCTGTACCCGAACTGGAGTTTCGAATATCGCAGGCGGACAAGTCGGTTCGATCCCGAGTCCTACCTGCTGCGGGCCGGGTGAGCGCCGTGATCGTCGACTTGCTGCGTCAGCTGGTGTCGCCGCCCGCCGAGCACCGCCTGGACGTCCGCGACCGGGTGGTGGTGATCACCGGGGCGGGCACCGGCATCGGCCGAGCGCTGGCCGAAAGACTCTACGCCTCGGGCGCTTCGGTGGCGCTGATCGATATCGACCAGGCCGCGGCGGCGGCCGTCGGCCGCTCGATGGGGGAGCGGGCGCTGGTCGTGCGCGCGGACGTCTCCGATCGAATCGGCATGCGCGAGGCCATCTCTCAGGTGCGCGAGCGGTTCGGCCGGATCGATGTCGTGGTGGCCAACGCCGGAGTGGTGCCGGAGCCGGCGACCATCAGGACGATGAACCCCGGCGACTTCGATCGGGTCATCGGCATCAACGTGACCGGGGTGTTCAACACCGTGCATCCGGCGCTGGACGACATCGTGGCCGCGAAAGGACATGTGGTGGTGGTCTCCTCCGCCGCGGCGTTCGCGCCCGGCATGGCCGGTTCGCCCTACATGGTGAGCAAGGCCGCCGTCGAGCAGTTCGGGCGGGCGCTGCGGGTGGAGCTGGCCGCGGTCGGCGCGACCGCCGGCGTGGCGTATTTCGGCATCGTCGACACCGCGATGACCCACGGCACCTTGGACGAGGACGAACTCGGCGCCGATCTGGGCGCGTTGCTGCCGTGGCCGCTCAACCTGCGCATCACCGTGCGCGACGCGGCGGAGTCCATCGCCGACGGCATCGCCCGTCGCGCGGCGCGCACCATCGCGCCGCCGCAATGGGAGCCCTACGCGTTGTTCCGCGGCGCGATCAACGTGGTGCTGGACAGCAGGCTGACCCGGGACCCGCGCGTGCACGACCTGATCCACCGGGTCGAACAGCGCGTCCTCGACAGCCGCCCGGTAACCCCGGTGCCGCGCTGACCGCGGGCCGGGCTACGGCTCGGCGGGGAAGATCGTCGGCAGCGTCAGCGCGTACTCCAGGTCGTCCCGCGTACCGAGCGTCGTGAGCAGCACGCGGATCATCGTCAGCCGTGCCGCCGCCACGGTGTCGGCGTCCGGTTCGGCTCCCGGTGCGGTGCCCGCGGAGATCCGGTAGACCACGTACTCGCACAGGTGCAGCGCGGCGTCCAGGTCCAGCGGGCTCGGCACCGGGCGGCCGAGTCCGGCGAACGTCTCGCGCACCAACGCGCGGATGTCGTCGAGCGCGCGCTCCCGGTAGGCCGACACCGGGGAGCCCGGATCGTGCAGCTCGGCGAACAGCGGCCGCAGCATGGGGCCGTGCCCGCGCGCCCAGTCCAGGTAGGCGTCGATCAGCCGGATGCCGAGCTCGACCGGCTCGTCGGTGCCGGTCAGCGCCGCGCGAATGCCGCCGACCAACCCGTCGTTGGAACTGTCGAGCACCGCGAGCAGCGGCTCGTTCGCGTTGGCGAAGTAGCGGTAGAAGGTCGGCCGGGCCAGTCCGGCCTGCTCGATGATCTGCGCGACGCTCAACCCGCGAGAACCCGTGCGGGTGAACACTTCCGCCGTCGCCAGCACGATCCGGGCGCGCACCTCCTCGGCCTGTTCCGGGGTCTGCGGCGGCCGGCCGCGGCGGGCGGCCGCCGACTCAGCAGGCATGGTGCCACCTCACAACGCGGCCCCCTGGATATCTGTGCGCCACGACGAACAGCTTGACACGAGCTGTGACATAGACATTAATCTAACACCACTGTTCATTAAATAGGGCGCGCATGCGGCGCGGCCCACCGTCCGCGAGAGGGCCGACCATGACCACCGCCTCCCACCCGGCCACCGCCGACGCGCTGCCCTCCGCGCTGGTGCGGCCGTTGCTCGCGCACGCCGTCGCGGGCGGCGCGCCCGCGGTCGAAGTGTTCGCGCCCGCCACCGGCGCGAAGATCGCCGATCTGCCGCAGTCCTCCGCCGCCGACATCGAGACCGCGTTCGCCACGGCCCGCGAAGCGCAGCGTCAATGGGCGCTGCGTCCGGTGCGCGAACGCGTGGCGGTGCTGCGCCGGTTCCACGACATCGTGCTGGCCGAGCAGGACACCATCCTCGACATCGTGCAGACCGAGACGGGCAAGGCGCGCGCGCACGCTTTCGACGAGGTCGGCGACGTGGCGGTGAACGCCAGGTACTACGCCTCGGTGGCCGCACGGCTGCTGGCCACCCGCAAACCGCGCGGGGTGCTTCCCGTGCTCACCCAGGTCGACGTGCGGCACCGGCCCAAGGGCGTGGTCGCGGTGATCTCGCCGTGGAACTACCCGCTGGCCCTGGCCGTCTCCGACGCGCTGCCCGCCCTCGTCGCGGGCAACGCGGTGGTGGCGCGCCCGGACAACCAGACCGCGCTCACCGCGCTGTGGGCCATCGACGCCGCCGTGCGCGCCGGACTGCCGCGCGGGCTGTGGCAGGCGGTGCTCGGCCGGGGTTCGGTGATCGGCGGCGAGGTGATCGCCCGCGCCGACTACGTCGACTACACCGGCTCCAGCGCGACCGGACGGACCATCGCCCAGCAGGCGGGCGAGCGGCTGATCGGCTACTCGCTGGAACTCGGCGGCAAGAACCCGCTGCTGGTGCTCGCCGACGCGGACGTCTCGCGCGCCGCCAAGATCGCCATCCGCGCCTGCTTCGCCTCGGCCGGACAGCTGTGCGAGTCGATGGAACGGATCTACGTGCACGACAGCGTCTACGACCGCTTCGTCACCGAATTCGTCGCGCACGTCGAGGCCATCCGGCTCGGCGGCGGGCTGGACTACGACAGCGACATGGGGTCGCTGACCTTCCGGCGCCAGCTGGACACGGTGGTGGAGCACGTGAACGACGCGGTGGCCAAGGGCGCCACGGTGCTGGCGGGCGGCCGCGCGCGGCCGGACCTGGGGCCGTACTTCTACGAGCCCACCGTCCTGGCGGGCGTGCGGCCCGGCATGACGGTGCACCGCGAGGAGACCTTCGGTCCCGTGGTCTCGATCTACCGGGTGAGCAGCGACGACGAAGCCGTGGCGCAGGCCAACGACACCGCCTACGGCCTCAACGCCAGCGTCTGGACCAAGGACACCGCACGCGGCCGCGCGGTGGCGGCGCGGATCAACGCGGGCTCGGTGAACGTCAACGAGGGCTTCATCGCCGCGTGGGGCAGCGCCGACGCCCCCTCCGGCGGGCTCGGCATCTCCGGCACCGGGCGCAGGCACGGTCCGGAAGGCCTGCTCAAGTACATCGACACCCAGACCATCGCGGTGCAGCGGGTACTGCCGATCGCACCGCTGCCCGGCATGTCCGAAGCGCTCTGGGCCAAGACCATGACGCTGTACTTCGGCGTCATGAAAGCGCTCCGGCAGAAATAACGCGCACAACTTACGAATCAGGAAGCAGTACGGATGAAACTGGACACGGTGGCGGGCAAGAGGGTCCTGGTCACGGGGGCCGCGATGGGCCTCGGCAAGCTGTTCGCCGAGCGCGCGGTGCGTGAGGGCGCCGCGGCGGTGGTGCTGTGGGACATCAACGAGGCCGCGCTGAAGGACACCGCCGCGGAACTGACCGGCCGCGGCAGCGCCGTGCACCACCACGTGGTCGACGTGGCCTCGGCCGACTCGATCGCCGAGGCGGCCGCGAGCGTGCGCTCGCAGGTCGGCGGCATCGACATCCTGGTCAACAACGCGGGCATCGTGCGCGGCAACAGCTACTTCTGGGAAACCGGCAACCGCGCCGACATCGACAAGACGATGGCGATCAACTCCCTCGGCCCGATGTATGTCACGCTCGAGTTCCTGCCCGCGATGGTCGCCGGGTCCACCGAAGCGCGGGTGCTCACCATCGCCTCCTCGGCGGGCCTGGTGTCCAACCCGCGCATGAGCGTCTACGCCGCGTCCAAGTGGGCGGCGCTCGGCTGGTCGGACTCCGTGCGCATCGAGCTGGAACAGGCCGGCCACGACCACGTGAAGGTCACCACGGTCTGCCCGACCTACATCAACACCGGAATGTTCGAAGGCGCCAAGGGATTCCTGTTCACGCCGATCCTGGAACAGGACAAGGTGGTCGACACCTCGTGGCGCGAGATGAAGAACGGCACCCCGCTGGTCGTGCTGCCGTGGACTTCGCGTCTGAACAAGGCCCTGTCCGGTCTGCTGCCGATCAAGCTGCGCGACCTGTTCCTGAACACGGTCGGGGTCTACCACTCGATGGACGAGTTCACCGGCCGCGAGAAGTAGCGCGCGGCAAGCCATGACGGGACGGTCCGACGCCCTCGTCAGCGGGGACGGGTGCCGATGACCACGGTCGCGTAGTGCTCCTCGGATTCGGCGACCCGGCCCGCGAGGCCGTGCCGCGCCAGGATGGACAGGGCCGGCGGCGCCTGCTGCTCGCTGGTCTCCACGAGCAGATGTCCGCCCGGCGACAGCCACGCGGCGGCCTCGGCCGCGACCCGGCGGAAGACGTCCAAGCCGTCCGGACCGCCGTCGAGAGCGGTGCGCGGCTCGTGCTCACGAGCCTCCGGTGGCATCCGCGCGATCATCGCCGAGGGAACGTAGGGCGTGTTGCAGAGCAGGATGTCGATGCAGCCGCGCAATTCCTCCGGCAAGGGTTCGAAGAGGTCCCCTTCGTAGACCGGCGCGCCCAGCGGGGTGAGGTTGCGGCGGGCGCACTCGACCGCGACCGGATCGATGTCTGCGGCGGCCAGGGTGATCGGGCGGCCCTCGTCGGCGACGGTCCGCGCCACCGCGAGGCCCAGCGCGCCGGAACCGCAGCACAGATCGACCACCACCGGATGACCCGTGCGGTCGCGCAGCAACGCGACCGCGCGGTCGACGAGGAACGCGGTGCGCTGCCGCGGCACGAAGACGCCGGGGGAGACCGCGACCCGCAGCCCGTGGAACTCGGCCCAGCCGAGCACGTGCTCGAGCGGGCTGCCGGTGACGCGCTGGGTGACGAGCAATTCGAGATCCGCGCCGGTCTCCGCGGCGGCGGCCGTGAGCAGCCGCGCCTCGTCCTCGGCGAACACGCAGCCCGCCGCCCGGAGCCGGGCCACCACATCGGTACTTCCCGCTGACGTCACCGGGCCATCGTGCCGCGCGCACAGGCGATGGCGCCAACGGATTTCCCCGGTGATGGGGACCGGCGCCGCGGACGCGGGTCGCGATCGGCCCGGCGTCAGCGTGCCGTGTCGAGCTGGAAGGTGCGGGTGGCGTCGAGATAGATGCCGCGCTGGCCCGCTCGGCCCGGCGGCGGCAGCTGCGAGACCAACTGTTCCAGCGAGGTCGTCGCCCCGACGACCCTGGTGCCCGCGACGATGAAATCGGCCACGGCACGGCGGATGTGGTTGGGCGAGGTGACCACGATCGCGCTCGTCGCACCGACGTCACGCAGCAGCCTCGTGCTGAACAGGGCGTTCTGCACGGTCGAGCCCGCGCGGCTCTCCACGTGGATACGGGTGGGCGGCACGCCGTGGCCCACCAGCCAGTCGCGCATGGCCTCGGCTTCGGTGACGCCGTTCTGCGGATTACCGCCGGTGACGACGATCGGCGACAGCGGCGCCGCGACCGACTGCAACCACGCCGCGATGAGCCGGTTCACCAGTTCCGGACGCAGCGCCCCGTCGGGGAGCAGGCCGTAGCCGAGCACGACGATGCCGGTCTGTGGTCCCGCCAGCGCGGGCAGCGGGTTCGGCAGGGTGCCCACCGCGGCGCGGATGGCGCCGAGCACGTTGTCGGTGCCCTGCGCCAAGCCGGGGTCGACCGCGTGCAGCCGAGCCATGGCGTCCGCCAGCGCGGGCAGGTCACCCGCGTAGTCCGACCAGATCGCCTGCAGGGCGAGCGCTTCGGCGTCCGCCGGGTCGGCGCCGATCAGGTTGCGCAGGTCGGCGCGGCCCGCGGCGTCGTCGCCGTTGGCGAAGTGGCGCTGGGCGGAGTTGTACAGCGCGTCCGTTTCCGGCGCGGCGTGCGCGGGGACCGCGGCGAGCCCGGTGAGCGAGAACGCGGCGAACGACGCCGCGACGAGAAGTTTCCAATGCCTCGAGATCATCACTACAGTCGTCACCTTTCCGCTCTGGAACGGGATGGCACGTGCTAGCAGTTAGCTGGGGCAAGCACGGATTACCATACGGCCGAATTTCCCGACCATGCCGCACATTGCGAACGGGTCCTGCGATGCCGTCACGGCGACGCGCGCTCGGCGCAATCGCGGGTCGTGAAAGTCGCAGTCGGTGGTTTTCGGAGCGGTGCCGGTCGCCGACTCACTGTCGCTCGGTAGCGCGAAGAACTCCGAAGCGGCGCCAGGCGAACTGCCGCCGTAACTCCCGTCCGTGTCGCTCTGCCCGGCATGGCGAGCCGGTCGGGAAGGGCGCCGGGGCGGACGTAAGTCCGAGGCGGGCTCGCCGGTGCCACCGGGACGGTGGACGAGAGTCGTCGGGATGCCGGGTCCGGTCGCGTTCGCTGCGCCGCCCGTTCAGCGTGCGATTGCCTCCTGTCAGCGCGGCTCGACGTGGACTGGTGCGGTATTCGTCCGCCCGCGCCCGTTAGGCTGTGTCAACGTGGATACCGTTTCGCTGTCCGGCAAGGAACTCGCCGCCGCCATCAACGCCGACACCAAGGCTCGTGCCGCCGCGCGCACCGAGGGGGGCGCCGCCCCGCGCCTCGCTCTGGTCGTGGCGAACGACGACCCGGCCAGCGCCTGGTATGTGAACTCGCTGCGCAAAGCGGCCGAACGGCTCGGCATCGCTTGCGACACGGTCGATCTCGGCCAGGATGCCGACGTGGCCGCGATCCGGGCCGAACTCGACGCGCGGAGTGCGGATCCGGCGACCCACGCGATCATGCTGCAGACCCCCTTGCCGAAGGGCGTCACCCTCGACGACGTGAGTTCCGCGATCGTCGCGTCCAAGGACGTCGACGGCGTCAGCCCGTTGTCGCTCGGCCTGCTGGCGGCGGGGCTGGACGGCTTCGTCCCCGCCACCTCCGAGGCCGTGGTGGAACTGCTCGAACACCATCGGGTCCCGCTGGCGGGCCGCCACGTCGCGGTGGTCGGCCGCTCCAACATCGTCGGAAAGCCGCTGGCCCAGCTGCTGCTGGCGAAGGACGCGACCGTCACCGTGTGCCACTCTCGCACCGCCGACCTCGCCGCCGTCACCGCCACCGCCGACATCGTCGTCGCCGCGGCGGGCCGCATCGGCCTGATCTCCGGCAAGCACGTCCGGGAGGGCGCGGTGGTCATCGACGTCGGCACCAACGAGGCTGCCGACGGCAAGATCGTCGGCGATGTCGACGCCGACTCGCTGCGCGGCAAGGCCGCGGGGCTCAGCCCCGTCCCCGGCGGCGTCGGCCCGGTCACCACGGCCCTGCTCATGCGTCACGTGGTCACCGCCGCCGAATCCGACTGAGCGACCGCGTTCCGGGCGAACTCGGCCCGAGCCGCCTCACCCCCGGGCGATGGCGCTGATGAGTGTGCGCTCGCCGTCCTTGGTGGTGGTGACGATCTGCGGGTTGTAGGTGACCGGCTGCTGCCCGGGGCGGTGCTCGGTGACCACCACGATGTACTGGCCCGCGAAAGCGGCGGGACTGATCGCGACACAGTGGGTGGTGCCCGCGGGAATGCTGTCGATGCCGCGCTGAATCGCGTCGGCTGCTTGGACGGCGGCGTCCGCGGTGGTGGTGGCGCGGACCTGCTCGCCGGACCGGTCCACGTAATAGGCGTGCTGGAAGGCGAAAATCACCGCGGGACCGGAGTCGAAACCGCCCACGCCGTTGCCCTGGATCCGGTTGCCCACTCGCTCGGCGGGGCATTGCGCGGCGGGCGCCGCGGGGGCGGTGTTCGGCGCGGACGGAGCTGGTGCGGCGGCTGGGGTATCGGGCCCGCCGGTCCCGACCAGCAGATAGGCCACGAGGGCCAGCGCGGCGATGCCGAGCGTGGCGAGCAGCGGCAGCGCCCATCGCCACGCGCTACGCGGCGCGGGTGAGCGGTCGATCAGTCCCGAGAATTGGTCCTCGTACAGGTCCGGCTCGGCTTCCTGCGGCCCCCTGGGTTCGGGCGGCTGCGCGGGCGGCCGATCCACCCACGCGGCCCACTCGCCGCGGTAGTCCTCGCCGGACGGCGCCTGCAGCGGCCGTTCGGCATCGTAGGGATTCCCCCGGTCGTAACCGGGTCGTGCGCTCATCTCCGGTCGATCCATCGCCCCGCCCTTCATCAGGTCCCCGTCAGATTAACCGCATCGTCACGAGCCGGGAACGCCCTGCCGCGTTCACAATTGAGCCGCCCGCACCTCGGAGGGTACCGTCCGGTACGCCGATCCGGCGCACCTGCGCCGCGTGATCGGGCCCGGCTCCCGGGGTCGCGCCGACCGCGACCGACGCGGGCCCGCCGTGCCGGCAGTACGAGCGTCGTCGCACGGCGGGCATTGCGGGATTGCGGGCATCACCCCAGCAGATCCAGCCATTCGTGCTCGGGAAAGTGGCCGGTCACGTAGGTACGCACCGTCGCGCGCTGTGCCGAGGTCAGGTGCGGCCAGGTCCGCTCGAGATCCGCGCGGTCCTTCGGCCTGCCCTGCTTGGCTTTGAAGATCAGCACCAGTTCCGGGTTGAGGTACCGGATGCCGTCGTCGGCGATCCAGGTCACCTCGTCGAGCGGTGCGACCATGGCGCGATCGCGCCGGTTGACCCATGCCCCGTCCTGTCCCGGATTCAGCAGGAGGTCGATCAGCCACGGCGACCGGGCGTTCGCGCGCAGCCACACCTGATCGGCGTTCTCGGCCACCTCGGGGAAGCGCTCGTCGACGGGGCGGATGCCGTCCGGGCCCGCGGACCAGATGTGCAGGCGGCCGCGTGCGGCGGTGCGCAGAGCGGGCAGGTCGGCGCGGAACATCGCCACGTCGATGTCGCTGTGTTGCCGCCGGGTGCCGGTGCAGGCGTCGATCGCCCAGCCGCCCGCGATCCACCACGGAGCAGCGATGTCGCCGAGGATCTCGCCGACATCGCCGGGCATGACGGACGCCCAAGGGCCCCAGAGATCCTGGAACTCGGCTTCTTTCGCGTCACGCGGCGGTGGAATCGGAAACTCGCGCAATGGTGCCCCTCCCGTCGGATACGTCGTCCGACGCTACCCGGAGGAGGACACGGCTCACCAGTGGGTGACGACGGGGTCGCCCACGCCGATCGTGTGATAGACCCATTCCGCGTCGTCGGGAGCGAGGTTGATGCAGCCGTGGCTGACGTTCGCGTACCCCTGCTGGTCCACCGACCACGGGGCCGAGTGGATGAAAACCCCACCCCACGTGAGCCGTTCGGCGAATTCACCGTTGATGATGTAGCCCTCCGGCGAACTCAGCGGAATGCCGATGGTGCGGGAGTCGAACACGACGGACCGGAACTTCTCCAGCACCGGCCAAGTGCCCGTCGGCGTTTCGTATCCCGGCTTGCCCATCGAGGCGGGCATCGTCCGGACGACCGTGCCGCCGACGGTGAGCGTGAACGTGTGCGCCGACATGTCCGCCTCACCGAAAACGCCTGCGTTGGTGCGGAACTCCGTGCGCACGCCGCCGACCGAGACGAGGATGCTCGCTTCGGCGGGCAGGAACCCGGTCGGCGTCCACGTCACTTCGCGGTCGTCGGTCCACGTGAAGGTGCCCGGCAGCGGCCGGGTGGTCGCGATGTCGATGGACTGTTCCGTCCGTGCGCGATCCGTGACGGGTGCGGCGAAACGAATGGTCACCGGATGGGCCACGCCCACCACCTGGCCGTTCGATGGTCCGATCGCCGCCACCGCGGGCGTCGACGGCTTTCCGATCATCGTCGCTGCCGCCGCGCCCGACCCGAACGCGGCCAGCGCCACGATCACGGTCGCGAGGAACAGGTATCGAATGGCGCTCCTCATGGCGTCCACCCCTTCGAGCTGGTGTGGTAGGCAAGGATCAGTCTAGGCCCCCATGATCAACTCGGCCACGGATGGAACTGGTCCGCGGTCCGGTTGTGATCGGGGGCACGCCCACCATTGGCCGCTTACCCGGCCGAGCCGGGTCGAAACGGGTGCTTTTCCGAGCCGGCGCCGGTCAGCGTGATCCGCCGGATGTCACCGGCTCCGGCACGGCCGCCGCTCGCGCGTCGAAATCCGCTCGGGCGGCGAGGATCCGGTCCTGGTGCTCGACGGCCCACACGCCCATGGCGTGGGTGATCGCACCGATGCTCGCGCCCATCTCGGTGAGCGAGTACTCCACCCGGGGCGGCACCGTGGGGTAGACCGCGCGGCGCACCAGGCCCTCGCGCTCCAGGTCGCGCAGCGTTCGGGTGAGCATCTTCTGGGTGATGCCCTCCAAGCGGCGGCGCAATTCGTTGAAGCGGATCGGCCCGTCGTGGCCACGCAGCACGCCGAGCACCAGCATCACCCACTTGTCGGCGAGCACGGTCAGCACTTCCCGCGCGGGGCAGTGGTGGAGGTAGTTGTCGACCAGGTTGCCGGCCGCGGGCCGGTCGCAGACAGTATCCATTGGGTACCTCGGTATCGAAAAGGTGCCTTCTTTCCGAAAGGTACCATCGGTCGCCAGAATCGGTGCATGCTCGCAATCACGCAATACGCGTTCGGTGGCCCGGAAGTGCTCCAAGTGGTCGAGGTGGACCGGCCGCGGCCCGGACCGGGGGAGGTACTGGTGCGGGTCGCCGCGACCAGCGTGAACGCCGCCGACTGGAAAGTGCGCGCCGGATTGGTCGGGAAGCTCGGTGATCCACCGCTGACGCTGGGACTCGACGTGTCGGGTGTCGTAGCCGAACTCGGATCCGGCGTGGACCGGTTCGCGATCGGTGATCCGGTGTACGGCATGGTGTTCGGCGGCGCGAACGCGGAATACGTGGTGGCGCAGGCGCATACGTTGGCGCCGAAGCCGGGGAACGTCGACCTGGTGCAGGCCGCCGCACTGCCGACGGCGGCGCTGACCGCGTGGCAGGCGCTGGCCGCGCTCGGCGCCGGACAGCGCCTGCTGGTGCACGCGGCGGCGGGCGGCGTCGGGCACCTGGCGGTACAGATAGCCCGCCACCGCGGCGCGTACGTGATCGGCACCGCGCGCGCGGCCAACCACGAGTACCTACGCGGACTCGGCGCGGACGAGGTGATCGACTACACCGCGGTGGATTTCGCCGCCGCCGTGCGCGAGGTGGACATCGTGCTCGACCTGGTCGGCGGTGCGTACGGCGCCCGCTCGCTGCCGGTGCTCCGGCCCGACGGCAGGTTGATCGACACCCAGGGCTCGGACGCGGAGGGCGACCCGCGTTACGAGCGGTTCTATGTCGAACCGTCCGGGGTGTCGCTGCGCGAGATCACCACGATGGTCGAGCGCGGTCATCTGCGCGCGACCATCGACCAGGTGCTGCCGCTGGCGGACGCCGCGAAGGCGCACGAACTCAGCGAGTCGGGGCGGGTGCGCGGAAAGATCGTGCTGGTCGCTTGGGACCCGCCTGCCTGACGGCGCGGGCCCGGGACAATTCCGGTGCGGACGTCAGCTGCGCACGGCGTGCAGGACGTCGGCGTGCAGGGCATCCGCCCGGGCGGTGAGCTCGTCGATCCGCACCAGGACCGCGGCGAAACGGTCGCCCTCGGCGGCGGGCAGCGATGCCACGTTGATCTCGATATTGAGCTGCGAGGAGGTCGCGGCGGCGCGGCAGGCGTCGGCGGCCGCGCCGATGTCGGTGACGACGTTCGGGTTCCCGATCGGCAACAGCTCCGCCGCCAGCGACAGCACCTCGTCCGCCTCGTCGACGACGGCGGCGGGCACCCGGGCGGCCTCGATCAGCGCGGCGTTGATCGCCGCGGTGCGGGCGGCGAGGTCCTCCGCGGTGTCCTTGGGCAGCTTGTAGGCGGCGCCGACGGCGGTGAACGCGGCGGCGTCGGCGTCGGCCAGCGCGAGCGCGCGCTCGCGGGCAGCGTCGGCGGCCTCGATGATCCGGTCGACCACCGGCCGGTTCTCGGCGTCCTTGGCGCGCGTGGTGTAGCGCGCGACCATCGCGACGAGCGCGGCGGCCTGGGCGGCGTGCAGCGCGGCCACCGCGCCGCCGCCCGGCGCGGGAATCTTGGCGGCCAGATCGCTCAGGTACTGCGCCAGGGCGGCCCCGCCGAAGGACGACGCAGTTTCCGTGGACGACGAGCTGGTCTGCGACACGAGGGTGTTGCCTTTCGTTTACGGCGAGGATGGTCTACGAGGTAGACGCTACCCCGTGGCGCCGGTCGCTCGGTGGTGACCACGCCTTGCCGGGCCTTCCCCCGTGGCCGGTGCGCGGCCGGGACGTACCCGCCGTTATGTTGAGTGCCATGCGGATCGGATTGAGCATCAACTACTCGGGGGGCTTCAAAGAGGCGGCGGCCGAAGTCGCCGACCTCGAGCGGGCGGGCCTGGACATCGTGTTCGTGCCCGAGGCGTACTCGTTCGACGCGGTGAGCGCGCTCGGCTACCTGGCCGCCAAGACCACGCGCCTGCAGCTGGCCTCCGGCATCCTGCAGCTCTACACGCGCACCCCGAGCCTGACCGCCATGACCGCGGCGGGCCTGGACTTCGTCTCCGACGGACGCTACGTGCTCGGCCTCGGCGCGTCGGGTCCGCAGGTGATCGAGGGCTTCCACGGCGTGCCCTACGACGCGCCGATCGGCCGCACCAGGGAACTGGTGGAGATCTGCCGGAAGGTGTGGCGCCGTGAGCGCCTGGAATACCAGGGCAAGTACTACCAGATCCCGCTGCCCGCGGGACAGGGCACCGGCCTGGGCAAGCCGCTCAAGCTGATCAACCACCCGGTGCGCGAACGCATCCCGGTGCTGTTGGCCGCGCTCGGGCCGAAGAACGTGGAACTGGCCGCCGAGATCGCCGAGGGCTGGCAGCCGATCTTCTTCCTGCCGGAGAAGGCGAAGGATGTGTGGGCCGACTCGCTCACCGCCGGTCTGGCCAAGCGCGACCCGGCCTTGGGCGAGCTGGACGTGTACGCGGGCCCGGCCCTGGCCATCGGGGACAACGTCGAGCCGCTGCTGGAGTTCGTGAAGCCGCATCTGGCGCTCTACATCGGCGGCATGGGCGCCAAGGGCAAGAACTTCTACCACACCCTGGCCACCAAGTACGGCTACGGAGCCGAGGCCGACCGCATCCAGGAGCTGTACCTGGCGGGGGAGAAGGAGGCCGCGACCAAGGCGGTTCCCGACCAGCTGGTCCGGGACATCTCGCTGGTCGGCCCGGCCGGATACGTCAAGGAGCGGGTCGCCGCGTTCAAGGAAGCGGGCGTCACGGTTTTGAACGTGGTCCCGATGGCGGCCACCGCCGCCGAGCGCGTCAAGCTCATCGAACAGCTGCGCGAACTGGTCTGAAAAGGGCGCTGCCGCCGTCGACGGGTGCGACGGCGGCAGCGGTGCGAGTCAGCTCTGCCGCAGCGACGCCAGCGCGGCGTCCAGGGTCGAATGCAGCGCGAACACCTGGTCCAGGCTGGTCATCTTCAGCTGTCTGCTGGTGGCGGGCCCCTCGGCGACGACGGCGATCGCGGTGGTCGAGCCCGCGCGCTGGTGGGCGGCCACGAGCGTGGCCATACCCGCCGAGGCGAGGAAGCTGACCTCGGTCAGGTCGATGATGAGGGCCGCGGGCTTGCCGCTGAGGATGGCATCGATCGCGTTCTCCAGCGCAGGCGCCGTCGCCAGATCGACCTCGCCGGCCACCATCAGCACCGTCGCGCCGTCGCGGGCCGCGACCGTGGTGGTCATCGTGTCCGCGAGGGGATACGCGTCTCCGGAAGTATTGGTCACAACATCACAACACACAAATCGCGGCAGATTCGCAACCTTTGAGTGTTCATAGAGCTAACCATACCCGTCTCGCCGCCCGCCCTGCCGCGAAGACCATCGGAGGGACGTGGTCTCAGACCCGCACGTCGTCAGAGATCGGCGCCTCGGACCTGCTGCTGATGGCGGCCATCGAGCAGGGCAGCGCCGATCCGGAGATCGCGGCCGAGGTGAGGGGCGCGTTCGCCGAACTCGACCGCTGTACCGCGGTGCAGGGGCGCGATGGGACGGTGCCGACAGCGACATCGCTGGGGCTTCGATGGCGTGCACGGGCCGACGAGGCGATCGCCGACTTCCGGCCGAAACGACCGGCCGGACCGTACCGACGACAGAAGGAGAATGACCACCCACTGACGCTGCGGGAATTCCGCGCCCGCCTCGTCGAACGGCTGTGACACCTGCCGTGGATACCGCCGAGACCCCATGTGGCGAATCTCGCGCACCGGTGTCCGCTCCGAGTCAGCGATGATCAGCGGATCGCCGAAGTAAATCTCGGTCCGGATGGCTCGTGTCAGCAATCTTCGAGGAAACTTCTGTGGCATGGTGTCGGCTGTGCGGACAATCCTGATCACGGGGGCGACATCGGGTATCGGGCTGGAGTCGGCTCAGCAGCTGGCGGCGCGGGGGAATCGGCTCGTCTTGGTCGGGCGGAATCCGGAGAAGCTCGCTGCCGCCGCGCAGCTGGTCCAGGGCGCTGGGGCGGCGGGAGTCGACACGCTGGAGTGCGATTTCGCGTCGCAGGCTTCGGTGCGGCAGCTGGCGAAGCAGGTTCTGTCCGGATACGACCGGCTGGACGTGCTGGCCAACAACGCGGGCGGCTACCACAAGACCCGGACCGAGACCGTGGACGGCATCGAGGCCACGTTCGCGGTCAACCATCTCGGTGGCTTCCTGCTCACCGAACTGCTGACGGAGCTGATGGTGCGCAGCGCCCCGTCGCGCATCGTGTTCACCTCGTCGGTCCTGCAATACGGCGCCACCATGGATTTCGCGGATCTGGGTTTCCGGCAGGGATATTCGGGGGAGAAGGCATACAGCCGCTCCAAGCTGGCGAACGTCCTCTACACCCGGGCGCTGGCGCGGCGCCTGGAGGGAACCGGCGTCACGGTGAACGCCTTCCACCCCGGTGCGGTGGCGACCGGGATCTGGGACGCGATGCCCTGGTTCGGGCAGCCCTTCGTGGCGCTCGCCAAACGATTGTTCATGATCTCCGCCGCCGAGGGCGGACGAGCGCTGAGCTACCTGGCCACCGATCCGGAAGTCGCCGCCGTCAGCGGCTGCTACTTCCAGAACAGCCGCGTCAAGGCTCCGTCGCGTCTGGCGCAGGACGACGCGCTCGGGCAACAGCTGTGTGAAGTCAGCGCGGCCCTGGTCGGACTCACCGGGTAGGGGCGCCCACGACCAGCGACACGTTGTCGCGAAGCACCACGACCATCGATGCCGACTGAAGCGGAAAGCAGGGGAGCATGCTTCGTACTCGTTTCGAGTCGATCGGCGCGTACACGCCGGCGACCGTCCGCTCCACCGAAGACCTGATCGCCCAGCTGGCCGTGCCGCGATCGCTGGATCTGGAGCGCATCACCGGGATCAAGAACCGGCGTGTCTACGACTCGGATCCGGACCGGTACGAATCGTCGTTCGAGCTGGCGTTGCACGCGATCGAGGACTGCCTGTGGCATTCCGGCTACCGGGCCGACGAACTGGACGTCGTCATCTCGGCCTCCATCACGCGTACCCGCGGCGCGGGAATCTTCTGTTACGCACCGTCCTTCGCGCTCATGCTCGGCAACGCCATCGGCGCGAACGCGGCCAGGCACTTCGATGTGTCGAACGCGTGCGCCGGGATGATCACCGGCGTGCTGGTGCTCGATCGCATGATCAAAGCCGGTGCGGTGCGCAACGGGCTGGTGGTCAGCGGGGAGCAGATCACGCCGATCGCCGAGACGGCGCTGCGCGAGATCAGCAAACCCTACGACCCGCAATTCGCGGCGCTGACGGTCGGGGACGCGGCGGTCGCGGTGGTGCTCGACGACCGTGGCGACGATGACGACGAACTGCACTACGTCGAGCTGATGACCGCCGCCGACGGCGCCGAGCACTGCATCGGCATGCCCAGCGACCGCACCGGCGGAATCGCGATGTACACCGACAACCGCGCCATGCAGAACGAAGCCCGTTACCGCCAGGGCATCGACCGCATGGCCGACTTCCTCGCCGAGACCGGACGCACCTGGGAAAGCGAGAAATACGACTACTGGATTCATCATCAATTCAGCGCGCCCGCCATCGAGTACATCTCGGATCTGACCGAACGACATTTCGGCACGCCGATGCCGCAGGCCCTCAACGTGCTGCACGACTACGGCAACACCGCTTCGACCTCCCACTTCCTGGTCTTGCACGAACATCTCGCGCGCAAGAAGATCCCGCGGGGATCCAAGATCCTCATGATCCCCGCGGCATCCGGAATCGTCTCCGGATATCTCGCCGCGACGATCTCCCGCTTGGCGGCGTGAGCATGGCGACGACGATCGTCTCGGCCGCGACGAACCGCGACCTCGACACCGGCAGCTACCTCGAATTGGCCACCCGCGCGGCGCTGGCCTGCGTGCAGCGTTCGGATGTCGGCCTGCACGAGATCGGGATGCTGGTCAACGCGGGCGTCTTCCGGGACAGCAACATCTCCGAGCCCGCGGTGTCGGCCCTCATCCAGAAGCGGATCGGTCTGGGCCTTACCTACGCGGCCGGGCGCGTCCCGGTGCTGTCCTTCGACCTGATGCACGGCGCCTGCGGCCTGCTGCACGCCATCGCGACCGCCGACACGTTCCTGGCCACCGGCACGGTGCGGTACGCGTTGCTCGTGGCGGGCGACGCCCATCCCTCGACCGAGCGCCACGTCGCGGATTTCCCCTACAGCGCCAGCGGAGCCGCGCTGCTGCTCGGAACCTCGCCCACCGCGGGCGGATTCGGGCGGCTGCACACGCGTGACACCACCGGCCCGGTGGGCCCGATCGCCTTCGTGCCGCTGAACGACGTCGGCGCCGACGGCCGCGTCGCCATGTGCGTCCGTGCCGGCGCGGAGGACCGGGTGGACTCGGCGGCCACGGTGGTGCGCGCCTGCCTGGACGGCGAAGGGCTCGGCCGCGAGCACTTCGCCGCAGGACACGCGCTGCTGCTGGCTCCCGACCAGGCCGCCGACTTCCGCGCCCGGCTGGCGGGCTCGCTCGCCATCCCGGCGCGGTCGGTCGTCGGCTTCGACGCAGGCATCGGAGATCCCTACACCGCCGGGCCGGTGCACGCCTACCTCCACGCACGGCGAACCGGCCTGCTCGACACCGCCCGCACGGTGGTGTTCCTCGCCGTGGACGGAGCATCGGCAGCCTGTCTGGCCTACCGTCCGCGGTCGGCGTCGTCCGCGCGAGCCGGGACATCGACAGGCTCCGGCGCCGCGTTCGCTCGGCAGTAGCACGCGCGCGCGGACAGCTGCCGGTGTGTCCGAGCCGTGGATATCCGAGCAGCCGAGACGGGCTCAGCGATCCCCGAGGCCGGGCGTCGGTGCGGCCCTCGCGCCGGCCGACAGCAGCTTCTCGGCCAGCGCGCGGCTGCGTCGGGCGAGTTCGGGCGGGTCGAGTATCTCGAAGTCGTGCCCCAGCAACAGCATGTGCACGAGCACGAGGTCGAGGCTGTCGTCGGCTCCGCTGCGGACCTCGCAGCACTCGCTGCCACGCGGTAGCACGACTGCCGCCGACGCCGGTATCTGCGCGCGGACGGTGTCGGCGCAGGCGTGCACCAGGAAGCGGGCCTGTAGCGCGTAGACCCGGCTCGCCACGCCTTCTTGCACGTAGGCCGCGGCCTCCGGCGTCGCGCGCGGGCGGAAGCGCCAGGTCCGCGCGGCCACATCGGTCATCCGGTCGACGCGGAAACTGCGCCAGTCCGCGCGATCGAGGTCGAAGGCCAGCAGGTACCAGCGCCGGTCGGAGGCGACCAAACGGTAGGGCTCGACCCGCCGCCGGCGCACCCGGTCCCCTGCGGGGTAGTCGAAACCGGCTTCGACCTCGTCGCGGCAGGCTCTGGCCAGGGTCATCAGCACGTCGGGTTCGACCGGTGCGTGGCCGCCGCCGAAGGACTCCACCGAGCCGGAGAGCGCGTGCACTTCGTACCGCAACCGGGTGGGCAGCACCCGGTCGAGCTTGGCCAGCGCCCGCAGCGCGGCGTCACCCGCGCCCGCGACCGTGGCGCCCGCGCCGCCCAGCAGCGAGACCGCGGTGACGATCGCCTCCTCGTCGTCGAGCAGCAGCGGCGGCAGTTCCTGCCCCCGGCCGAGCCGGTAGCCGCCGCCGACCCCGTGGCAGGCGTGCACCGGATAGCCCAGCGCGCGCAGCCGCTCGACATCGCGCCGTACCGTGCGCGGCGTGACGCCCAGCCGCTCGGCCAGCTCGGGCCCGGTCCAGACCTGGCGTTGCTGCAGCAGCCCGAGCAGCGTGAGCACGCGCTCGGTCGTGCCCCGCTCGGCACCGTTCGCGGCTTCCATGCCGCTCAGCCTGCCAGAAACAGCGGACCGATTCTGTCCGCTAGGGGTGTCAGGGTTGCGGCATGGACGCAGACGCTCTCGATTGGAACCGCACGCTGCGCGAGCAGTGGGAAGTGCACTGGAACCAGCAACTCCGCGACCGGCTCGACGGCCTCACCGACGAGGAGTACTTCTGGTCGCCGGTACCGGACGCTTGGAGCGTGCGGCCGCGCGGCAGTTCGACGGCGCCCGTGCAGGCCGGCGCGGGGGATTTCACGATCGACTATGCCTTCCCCCACCCGGTCCCCGCGCCGTTCACCACCATCGCCTGGCGGCTCGGTCATGTCATCGTCGGCGTGCTCGCCGTGCGCAACGCGGCCCACTTCGGCGCGCCCGCGGCCTCGTACGAGACATGGGAATACGCGGGCGACGCGGCCACCGCGCTCGACCAGCTCGAAGCCCAGCTCGACCTCTGGCTGACGGGAGTGCGTGGTCTCGGCGACGAAGGGCTCCGGGTCCCGCTCGGCCCGAAGGAACCCTTTCCCGACGCTCCCATGGCCGATCTGGTGCTGCACATCCACCGCGAGCTGATCCACCACCTGTCGGAGGTCTGCCTGCTGCGCGACCTCTACCTGCACACCGGCGCAGGCAGGAAACCGATCACCACGACCGGCCCCGCATAGCCGAGCGCCGAGGGCCGAGCCGCGCGGTTTCGGGCGCGCAGCCTCGGGTAGAGCGGCTTCGGGGAGACAACAGTGGCTGGAAGGAGGCCATGATGAGCACCGGCAACGCGCTACCGCTGACCGACTACGACCAGCTGACCACCGGATCGATCGAACACCGGGTCCGCTCGCTCGAACTCGACCAGGTGCGGCGACTGCTCGAACACGAGCGTGCCACCGCGCATCGGCCCCGGGTCGTCGAGATCCTCTCGGCGCGCATCGCCCAACTCGAGGCGGGTGCGCAGCCGTCGGGCGGTGATCCGAGCAACGCGCCACCGGTCACCGGCGAGAAGGGCGGCTCGTCGGCAGACCCCGCCCGGTCCCCTGAGGACAACACTCCGCTGCGCCACGGCGTCGCCGGGCAGACACCCGCGCGCGGGAAGCCCTGACCGGCGGCTTCGCCGACTCCGGCGGTCAGCGGTGCGCCGCGCTGATCTGGGCCGCGACGATGCGGACCAGATCGCCGAGTGCGATCTCCACGTCGGTGAGATGCAGGCCCCAGGTCGCGTCCGGGACGGCGTACAGCTCGGGGCTGCTCGGCTCCGGTGTCGCCAGCAACGCTGTCGCTTCGCCGTCGCGCACGCACTGGAGCCGGTACCGCTCGGCGGGGACCAGCCACGGCGTCGGCGCGGCGACGGCGGACGGTCCGTGGCGAAGCGCGAGTTCGGCGCCGAGTGGGCTGGGTACGGGGCTGGTTCTGAGCACGGTGGACGCGATGCGGGCATCGTTGTCGCGCAACGATGCCGGGTTGGTGCAGGCGATCTCGTAGTCCGGGCCGTACGGACGCGGCAGCGGCTCCGGCGTCGTGGGGTTGCGGCCGAATCGGCTGTCCGGGGGCGGCGTCGCGCCGAAGGTCTGCCAGGCCAGGACGCACCGGGTCTGCTGCTCGCCGCGGCACAGCGGCAGGTACCGGAAGTCGCCGCCGACGTCACCGTTCTTCGGTACCACCACATTGCCGCCCAGCAGGATCGCCGACAGGATCCGGTCGCGCACCGCCTGCTGGGGTTCGATCTCATCCCGGAGCAACTGGCGCAGCATGCGCGCCCCCTGCGAATGCCCGAGAAGCACGATGGGCCTGGTCTTTTCGCGCTCCGCGAGGAACTGCCGCCACGCCCGCAGAACATCCTCGTACGCGATGCGCGCCATCGCGGCGCGCTCGTCGGGGGAGTAGGACCGCTCCCGCGCCAGCGCGGCGAGGGTGCGCTGCCGGTACACCGGCGCGAAAACCTGACAGACCTGGGAGAACCGGGCCGCCTGCTGCTCGGCGACCGCCCGTACCTCCGGGGTCACCGCGGTGTCGGAGTTGGGTGTCGGCTCCGCGGACACGGTCGGGTACACGTAGAAGCAGTCCACCCCGGAGTCCACCGAAGGCGCCGGGTCATCGCGCGCGTCGGGTTGCCCCGCCTGCCGCACCGTGGTCGCCGCGTCGCCCCGGCACGGATCGTCCGCTCGATCCGGCCTGCACAGCCACACGACACCGGTGTCACCGGCTGGGTCCGCCGCTGCGCCGGCCGACGATCCCGCCAGCAACCCGACTCCGCACACGACGGACGCGACCACCCGCCGCCACCGACCGACCCGCATCCTGTCCACCTCGCTCTTCCGCGCCCGACTGCTGCGGCAGACCTCGCCGCACCGAGTCCGTTCGGGCGCTTCGACGGCGTCAGCCTACTGCGGACGGCTCTGCGGACGGTTCAGTTCCGCAGGGACAGGCGGCCACCCGCGTTGCGGAAACGCGCTCGGCCGTCCCGGATGTCGTGGTAGGAGACCAGCAGCAGCCGCAGGTATCCGTCGAACGTCTCGAGCGGGTATCCGGCGGGCGCGAAAAGGCCCGGCCGGATCGGCACACAGCGCTGCGGAGGGGCCGTGCGGACCAGGATCTTGTCCGCCGCACCCGGCGCGGCCAAGGCGAACCGCGGCAGGTACCGCGTCACCGGAGCGTCGAGATCAAGCAGTTCCCGCTCGACCTGCTGGAGGACCAGCATGGTGGTCAGCACCTTCGTCACCGAGCCGAAAAGGAACCCGGTGTCCGCACGCATCGGCGCGCCCGTGGCGGTGTTCGCGACGCCGTGGGCGACGATGATCTGAGCGCCGGCGTGGTGGACGCCGGCGACGAGTCCGGGCACCCCGTTGGACGCGCAGTAGGCGGCGGCCTGCTCGCGGATCGCGGCTTCGACGATGTGCAGTGCGTTGTCGTTCATGCGATCACCGTCCAACCTTGCCCCTGGGGAAAGGTCAAGCCCGGCAGGCGGAGTCCTGCCCTCGGTTCGGCTCGCGGGGGTGGGAGGGAGGGTTCGCGGTGCGGGACGAACCCAGCGCCGCGACACCTGTCGTCGAGCATGGCATCGCGACTCACTACTCCCGAACAATCGAGAATTTGCATCAACATGATGGGTGCTGATCTGCGATCGAACAGACCAATAACCTGCTCATTCGGGAAAATTCTGTTCGAATCTCTCGGTAACCCTTCCGTATGCGCGAGAATATCGACTAACATACGGCGCGGGTCCTGTCGCGCAGGTCCGTGCGGTCGGACACCTCCCCTCCAGTGGTGTCCCGGTTCGCACGCGGCGACGTGGATCGAAGCGAAAGGATGCATCGACGCATGCTCAAGAAGCTGGACCGAATACTCGGCTACGAGATGAAGGTCTCGGAGTTCCTCGGCACTCTCATCATCATCGGCGTTCCCTATGGTCTGGCCGGGGTGATCTGGACGCTCACGCACACCGGTCATCTGCGCGATATGCACGGCATCGATCTGCTGATGTCGTTTCTGGGATCGATCGTGTGCTGGCCCGTGCTGACCTTCTCGAATGTGTGTATGACCTGATGATGGCTTTGGTGTGGCTCATCGACGTTCTCGTGATCGTGGTCAAGATCCTCGGTGGGCGGATGAAGGTCAATCCCGTGCTCCGCTTCGGGCTGTGGGTGGCCGTGCTCAGTTCCTTCCTGGCCGGGTGCGCGGCGCTCGTCGCGCTCGCGGTGTTGTTGCAGCGTTGGCTGGAAGCCCTCTCCTAGCGGCCCCGCCTGCGGGTCGCCGCTCGACGGGGGCGAAGAATAGCTGATTACTTACCACCGGGGTGCGACGTTCGGTGGAATGATATGCGTGCTTGTGTGCCATATCTGTGCAGTTCAAAGCGGTATCCCAGGCTGTGTCGCCGTCTGCGCGCACTGATTCGGGATACCGATTTCGGTGGAATAGTCAATCACTTGTAACTTGTCTGCCCGCTGTGAGGTGTGCAACACTTCACACGCTCCGCGCCATCGAAGGGGCGGCCGCCGGGCGCGGTGGACGAGAAATCGGAAAGGAACGGCGACCGGTGACTGCCTCGCTGCGAACGCCAGCCGACAAGCGACCTCCGGGCGAGCTCGGGAAGATGATCGACAGCGCCTCGGGCTTGTGGCGGCGCCACCCCCAGCGGTCGCTGGAGACCCTGGGCAGGCAGGTCACTCTGGGCAGGGAAGCCGTTGTCCAGCTGTTCGTTTCGCTGGTGCGGGGGCGGTTCCCGTACCGGGAATTCATCAAACAGTGCGCCTTCATGGCCAACGTGTCGGCGGCGCCGACCGTGTTCGTCGCCATCCCGATCGCCGTCGTGGTCTCCATCCAGGTCGGCGCGCTCGTGAATCAAGTCGGCGCCACGACGTTCATCGGCGCGGTCGCGGGATTGGGCATCATCCGCCAGGGCGCGCCGCTGGTGTCGGCCTTGATGGTCGCCGGTGCGGTGGGTTCGGCGATCTGTGCCGATCTGGGCTCGCGAACCATCCGCGAGGAGATCGACGCGATGATGGTGATGGGCGTCGACCCGGTGCGCCGCCTGGTCGCGCCACGGCTCGCGGCCGCAGTGCTGGTGAGCGTCCTGCTGTGCGGATTCGTGGTGTTCGTCGGATTCGCGACCGCCTACATGTTCAACGTGTACGCCCAATCCGGGACGCCGGGCTCGTTCATCAGCTCGTTCGCGTCCTTCGCGGTGGCCGACGATCTGATCATCGCCCTGGTCAAGGCCGCGATCTTCGGGGTGCTCACCGCGGTCATCGCCTGCGACATCGGCCTGCACGCGCACGGCGGCCCGGGCGGCGTCGCGAACGCGGTGAACTCGGCCGTGGTCAGCTCGGCGCTGATGTTGTTCGCCACCAACATCATCCTCACTCAGCTGTACAACACGCTGTTCCCGGCGAAAGTGGTGTGAGCATGGCGAGCAGTTACACACCTCCGGCGCTGCGGCCGCTGCACACCGTCGGGAAAGCCGCGCTGGCGCCCGTGCACGCCAATCAGCGGGTGGGCCACCAGGCCATCACGTTCTTCCAAGCGCTCATCGCCATCCCGTTCGTGCTGAAGCACTATCGCCGTGAGGTCGCGCGGCTGACGGCCGACATCGGCTGGGGCAACGGCTCGCTCATCGTGGGCGGCGGCACGATCGGCGTGGTCGTCATCCTGTGCGCGTTCGGCGGCATCATCGTCGGCATGGAGTCGTTCACGGCTCTGAATCTGCTGACGATGTCCCCGCTCACCGGAGCGATCTCCGGCTTCGCCACCACCCGCGAACTCGCGCCGATCCTGGCGACCTTGGCGTTCGCCATCCAGGCGGGCTGCCGATTCACCGCGCAGCTGGGCTCCATGCGGATCTCCGAGGAGATCGACGCGCTGGAATCCATCGCCATCCGCCCGCTGCCGTATCTGATCAGCACCCGCATGATCGCCTCGACCCTGACCATCATCCCGCTCTACAGCATCGGTCTGGCCACCGCGTACCTGGCCACCAAGATCACGGTGCTCTTCCTGGGCGGCACGGCGGCAGGCACCTACGATCACTACTTCTTCCAGTTCCTGATCGGCCCGGACGTCTTCTTCTCACTGCTCAAGGTAGTGGTGTTCGTGCTGCTGTCGACGTTCATCCAGTGCTACTACGGCTACGTCGCCACCGGTGGCCCGGAAGGCGTCGGGGTGGCGGCCGGGCGCGCCATCAAGATGGTGATCGTCGTGATGGTGTTCGCCAATCTCTTTCTCACGTTGACGATCTGGGGCATCGATCCCGGATTCCGGATCTCGGGGTAAGGCCGACGATGATTCTCGACCCCAGTGGTCGCGGACCGACCGCGAAGCAGTTGACCCTCGCCGGGTTGGCGGTGCTGACGACGGTCGCGGTCCTGCTGTATCTGCTCGCGCTGCGCTACACCGGCTACTTCGAGGACAAAGTCCCGGTGACCGTGGTGCTCACCAGCACCGGCGACGGCTTGCCCGGCCGGGCCGACGTCAAATTCCGCGGCATGGTCGTCGGCCGGGTCGCCGCGGTGGACGTGGTGGCGAGAGGCGCCAGCCAGCAGGCGCGGGTGGATCTCAAACCCGGTGTCGCCGAGACGATCCCGGTGAACGTGACCGCCCGGGTCATCCCGAACAACCTGTTCGGCGTCACGGCGATCGAATTCGTCGACAACGGCCCGGAAACGAGGACGTTGCGCGCCGGTGCCACCATCCAGGAGGACACCAGCAGCGAGACGGTGGCGTTGCAGACGACGTTGAACGTGCTGCGCAACGTGCTCGAGAAGATCCAGCCCGAGAAACTGGGCCGGGTGCTGGCCACGCTCGCGGCGGCGCTGGATCCCTCGGCGCGCGTGCCCGGCTCGACGGTGGAGCGCCTGGACAACTGGTTGACCGAGATACGGGCGACGCCGGGCATCGACGCGCTGCTCGGCGATCTCGGACGGGCATCCATCGCGTTGAGCCAGTCGGCTCCCGAGCTGGTCGGGGTGCTCTCGGAGTCGGTGACCACCGCGCGAACGCTGGCCGAACGACGGTCGAAGCTCATCGACCTGCTGGCCACCGGCAACGCGACGGTCGACTCGGTCAACGCGCTGTTCGCCCGCAACCCCGACGCGGGCAAGTTCCTGGTCTCCGGCCTGGACGATCTGTTCGGCGGCTTGGCCAAGGATCCAGAGGCCATTCCGTACACCGCCGCGAACCTCAACGTGGCGCTGCAACGGCTGGCGACCACGTTCCACTTCGGCCCTTCCAAACAGATGGTGTGGAAGATGGATGTCTCGTTCACGCCGTTCCAGCAGTACACCGCGAAGGACTGCCCGCACTACGGCGACCAGTACGGCCCCCGCTGCGGCGGGGCCACGGTGCCGGAGGTGGCGCCGGAGCAGAACTACCCGCCGCAGCTGATGCCGAAGTGGCTCGACGCCGCGGGACCCGCACCCGTGCCGGTCGCGCCCGCGCCGCTGGGCGCCATGGGGCTGGTGCTGCCGGGCCTCCCGGCGATACCGGGTCTCCCGTTCATCCCCGGTCTGCCGTCCATCCCGGGTCTTTCGCCGGCGCCCGCCCCCGCGGCGCCCGCCGAGCCGGCACCCGAGAGTCCGGGCGCCACGGCGCAGCCGATCGCGTTGCGCGGACCCGACGCCGTCGCGGCGATCGTCGGAGCGCGCCCGACCGTGGCGCAGTATCTGCTGCTGAGCCCGGTGCTCGCGGGCGGATCGATCACCGTGCACGAGGCAGGCCGAGGAGGGCCCCGCTGATGAGGTCAGGCAAGGCGCTGGCGGGATTCAGCCTGTTCGCGGTGGTGGCGATCGCGCTCACCGTGACCATCTGGTCCACGTTGCAGCGGTCGGTCTCGGGGGACACCGAGCGCTATTCGGCGGTCTTCTCCGATGTGCTCGGTCTGCGCGTCGGCGACGACGTGCGCATGGCGGGCGTGCGGGTCGGCCGCGTGGACAAGATCGATTTCACCGACGGCTACCGCGCCGAGGTCGAATTCCGCATCGATGCGCGCCAGCATCTCACCACCACGACGAAGGCGCTGGTGCGGTACCAGAACCTCATCGGACAGCGGTATATCGCCCTGGCGCCGGGCAAGGAAGCGGGCGCCGTCGTCGCGGCGGGCGCGCGGATCCCGCTGGAGCGCACCGAGCCGTCGTTCGACGTGTCCGCGCTGTTGTCCGGGTTCGAGCCGCTGTTCAGCGTGCTGCAACCCGATCAGGTCAATTCCCTGTCCGAGACGTTGATCCAGGCCCTGCAGGGCAATCAGGTGTCGCTCAGCAGCCTCATCACCCAGGCGGCCGATCTGGCCGGCACTTTCGGGCAGCGGGACAAGATCCTCGGGGAGGTCCTGACCAATCTCAGCTCGGTGATCAGCGGCCTGGCCAATCGCAGCGGCGAACTGGAGACCCTGCTCACCCAGGCGAGGGCTCTGGTCGAGGCGCTCTACTCCCAAGGCGAGAGCCTCAAGCATTCGGTGGACACCGTCGCGCACACGACCGACTCGCTGACCCAGCTCATCATGCAGGTCAAGCCGGGCTTGGCGAAGGCGCAGAACGACGCCACCACCGGTGTCGCGTTGCTGCTGCTCAACGGCGCGTCCCTGGACCGGGCGGCAGTCGAACTGCCCGCCGTGCTCAACGGCGTCGCGCGCTTCACCAGCAACGGCGCCTACGGAAACGCCTACCTGTGCGGCCTCGACGTGTCCCTGTGGGGCGTGGTGTTGCCGCCGGGCCTGTTCTCGCAGGTGGGCGGCAACTCGCATTCGGAGGTGTGCCGATGATCAAGCGCGTTCCGTGGCCGGGCTTCCTGCGCAACAGGTATCTGCGGCTCGGCCTCATCGCCGCCGCGACGGTGGCCGCTCTGCTGATCGGATCGAGTGTCCTGACCCAGGCCCGGCTGGGCGACAAGACGATCCACGCCGAATTCGCCCAAGCCGCGGGTTTGCGTCCCGGCGCGACAGTGGACGTGTCCGGCATCGAAGTGGGCGCGGTGCGCGCGGTGCGGCTCGAAGGCGCGAAGGTCGTGGTGGATCTGAAGGTGCGCCGCGATCTGCGTCTGGGCCCCGACGCGCGTGCGGCCATCAAGATGTCGACGATCCTCGGCCGACTGCACGTGGATCTGGTGCCCGGAGACGGAAAGGGCCTGCCGGGCAACCGCATCCGCATCGAGAACACGTCGGTGCCGTACAACCTGAGCAAGGTCATCCAGGACCCGAAGTACAAGAACTCCTTCGAACGCATCGAACGTCTCGATCCGCAGAAACTCCGTCAGGCGCTGGACCTGGTCGATCAGCAGATGGGGGATTCCCCGCAGCTGGCGGTGCAGGCGCTCGACAGCATCGGCGCGCTCGCCAAGGTCGTCACCGACCGCCGCGACGAAGTGGACGCGCTGCTCAAGAGCATGGATCAGGTGTCCCAGCTCGTCTCCGACAACCAGAACAGCGTGCTGTTGTTGCTGACCCGCGGCGAGGCGATCGGCAACGCCGTCCAGAAACGCCAGCAGTTGCTGAAACAGTTGCTCGACAACGTCGCGGCTCTGTCGCGGTTGCTGCAGGAAATGGGTCTGGAGAACAACGGTCAGCTCGCGCCGCTGATCCACGACCTGAACACCATGTCGGAGGGATTGGTCAAGAACCGCGAGAATCTGGACCGGCTCTACGAGAACATGCCGATCGCCTTGCGGCAGTTCAACAACGCCGTCGGCAACGGACCCTACGGCGACGTCTGGGCGCCGTGGTTCTTCCCGGACAACTGGCTGTGCTTCGCTCGAGCCGTACAGGGGTGCAATTGATGAGAACACGACGATTCGCACAGCTCGGCGTGCTGATCGTGGCCGCGCTGCTGACCGCGAGCTGCGGGCTCGTACCGGACAGCCTGACCTCGCTGCCGAGGGAGTATCTCGGCGAGCGCATCCGCATCAGCGCCGATTTCGAGAACGTCGCCGGACTGTACGCGGGCAACGAGGTCGCGGTGCTGGGCGTGCCGGTCGGCCGGGTCGACACCGTGACGGCCAAGGGCAGCTACGTCCAGGTCACCATGAGCTTGGAGAAGGGCACCGAGGTTCCGGCCGATGCCATCGCCGCCCTGGTGTCGCCGCAGCTGATCACCAACCGCCACGTCGAACTCGCGCCCGCCTACAGCGGAGGCGGGCCGCTGCTCACCGACGGGACGCACATCCCGCTGGCCAGGACGCGGACACCGGTCGAACTCGACCGCATCCTGCAGAACTTCGACCAGCTCGGAGCCGCGCTCAAAGGCGACGACCGCGACGGGCCGATGGCAAGCCGCGTCCTGTTCCCGCTCCTGGACGGCAACGGCGACAGACTGCGCGCGACCTTGGACGCGCTGTCCTCGGCGTTCGAGGTCACCTTCGCCAACAAGGACCAGATCTCGAACACGATCATCAAACTCAACGAGATCACGCAGATCATCGCCCAGAACGACCAGACCGTGCGTGATTTCAGCGGCCGCCTCACCGAACTGGTGCAGCTGATGGGTGACCAGGCGCCCGGCCTGCAGGCGGTGCTGCGGCAACTGGACCAGTTCGTCACCAACACCTCCACGCTGGTGGGTGAGAACTCCGATCAGCTCGCGGGTGCGCTGGAGCGGTTCACGACCATCACCGAACAGATGCGGGCCAACGCCCGCGGCCTCACCGAGATCGTCGACGTCGGGCCGTTGCTGTTCGAGAACCTGTCCAACGCGGTCAGCCGGGAACACCAAGCGCTGCGCCTGCACGCGCTGACCGACAAGGTCCTGCTCGACAACGAGGTGGTGTCGCAGTTCTGTGAGCGCATCCAAATGCGTCTCGATGGCTGCCGCACCGGGAAGGTCCAGGACTTCGGACCCGACTTCGGCCTCACCGCGGCACTACTGGGGATTTCGAAATGATCGGAACGAACCCGCTTCGACGCACCGCGGTGGCGGCCGCGCTGGTCGCGGCGATGGCCACCGCCACCGGCTGCGGCGTGACGGTGGCGAACCTGCCGATGCCCAAACCCGGCATCGGCGCCCCCGGATACACCATTCGCGCGGCCTTCCGCGACGCGCTCAATCTGCCCGATCACGCGCACGTGAAGATCGGCGGAACCGATATCGGCGTCGTCACCGCGATCAGCACGACCAACTTCATCGCGGAGGTGGAAATGCTGATCAGGGAGGACATCCAGTTGCCGAGGGGCACCACCGCGGAGCTGCGCCAGGCGACCCCGCTCGGCGACATCTTCGTGGCGATGACCTTGCCCGCGACCACCTCCGGCGGCGAGAACCTGCGCGCAGGCGACGTCATCGGCACCGATCACACGTCGGCCGCCGCGTCCGTCGAGCAGCTGATGATGTCGGTCTCGATGCTCATCAACGGCGGCGGCATCAACCAGGCCGCCAAGATCACCTCCGAGATGGACTCGATGTTCGCAGGCCGCGCACCGCAGCTGGCGCACCTGCTCAGCGAACTGACCAATGTCATCGCCGCGCTGAACCAGCGCACCGGCGACATCGACAGCGTCCTGACCGGGCTCAACGTGCTCACCGGTGAATTGGCCAGGCGCAAGGCCGAGTTGGGCGACGCCGCGGACACCTTCCCCGGGCTGCTGGCAATGCTCGCCGAGAACAACCAGTCCATCGTCGACCTGCTGGACAAGGTCTCGACCACGATGACCGCGCTCGGCGATTTCACCGAGACGACCGGTCCGCAGGCGGTGAGCCTGTTCGACAGCATCCAGCGGTTGATGGCCGGGTTCACCCAGATGGGCGACGACCTGGGCGGAACGCTGGACGGGCTGCACACCATCTATCCCTCGCTGATGGCCAGCCTGGACGGACCAGCTCTCGCCGTCGCGGCGACGGTGTCCTACCTCAGCGTCGGCGCCCTGACCGATCCCAGCGGCAGCAGGCTGCCCGAGATCGGCGACGTGCCCGCGTTCATCGGCAGCTTGGCGCAGGTGATCGAGAAGGTGATCGGCCGGGTCACCAGTCCGCCGCAGCAACCTCAGCAGCAGGGAGGAGAGCGATGAATCCCCCCTTGTGGCGATGGCTGGTGCGCCGTCGCGTCGCGGTCGCGAACTTCGGATTGATCGTGGTGCTCGTTCTCGGCGCGGCCTATCTCGGCGCCGAAGTCCTGCGGTTGGATCCGCTGCGCGACGACTACACGGTGACCGTGGAGTTGCAGTCGTCCGGCGGCTTGGCGGCGGGCAACGACGTCACCTTTCGCGGCACCAGGGTCGGCAAGGTCCGCGAGGTGAAGGTGGCGGGCAGCGGCGTCGCGGCCGTGGCCGAGATCGACGCAGCGGCGAAGATTCCGGTGGGCGGCACTGTCGCCGTCGGCCGGCTGTCGGCGGCGGGCGAGCAGTACCTGGACTTCCGCCCGGATTCCGACACCGGCCCGTACCTCACCGACGGGGCGCTGGTGGAACGTTCCCAGACGACGGTCCCGGTGACCGTGCAGTCGGTGCTGACCAATCTCAGCGGTTTCATCGGCGGGCTCAACCCGGACCGGTTGAACGTCATCATCGACGAACTCGACAAGGCGCTGGCCGGTGGCCCCGACCAGTTGCGCAACATGGTGTCCGGCATCAGCCGCGCGATGGCGGGGCTGTCGGATCTGCTGCCGCAGACCCGGCAGCTGATCGAGAACCTCGAGGTGATCGCCGAGACCACCTCGCATGCGCAGCCGGACCTCGCGACACTCACGCGCACGGGCGGCGTGCTGTTCGAGCAGCTGACCGCGGCGGACCTGGAAGTGCGCCACCTCTTGGACGAGGGGCCCGCCCAGCTCGGCACCCTCGGCGGCTTCGTGTCGCGCACCCAGGACCCCATCACGAATCTGGTGACGAACTTCGTCGCGATCACCAAGGCGGCCAAGCTGCGCGCTCCGGCGATCGCGGCGCTGTTCCCCGCGTTGCGGGTCGGTTCGGAGGCGCTGGGCATACCCGCCCACGACAACGCCTTCTACACCCTTGTCGACATCTGGCCGCGCCCCACCTGCGAATACGACACCATCCCCGTGGTGCCCACCGACAAGATGACCGACACCAGGGTCCGGCTCTACAACTACTGCGTCACCAACGATTCGGCCTTGCAGGTGCGTGGTTCGGCGAACGCGCCACGACCCGCCGTTCCGGACAACGGGGCCACCATGCCCCCGGGCGTCCGTGGCGACGAACTGTCCCGCCCGGTGCCCGGCAACTAGGAGATTCCGATGAAGAGTGAAGACGTCGACCACGTCGCCGAAACCGAGTCGCCCGCAGCGCAACTGGACGAGAAGGTCGTCGCGCCGGAAAAAGCCGGCGTCGGTGCCACGACGCAGGCCGCGGACGGCGGCGCGGATCCCGCCGAGCGGGGCGCGGCGGACTCCGGTGGCCGGTGGCGCAGGCTGCGCCGTCTGCCCATCCGGCGTCCCGGTCCGATCGTGGTGCGCTCGGCGGCGGCCGTCCTCGTGGGTGTGTCGGTGGCCTCGGCCGGTTACTGGTACGTCCAGAGCCGCAACAGCGAGAATCTGCTGGCCGCGCAGGAGGACGCCCGCGCAGCGGCCTGCCGCTACGCGCCCATCCTGGCCAACTACGACTCGAAGAATCTCGACCCCTACTTCGCCGCGGTCAGCGACGGCGCCACCGGTGACTGGAAGAAGCAGTTCGAATCCACCAGCACGGAACTGCGTACGGTACTCGGCGAAGGCCAGGTCACCTCGGCCACCCGCGATGTGCAGTGCGCGATTCGCGCCGGTGACGAGCACTCCGCCGAAGCGATCGTGGTCATCGGCCAGACCATCACCAGTCTGGGCACCAAGGGCAAGCCTGCGCCGGGTCAGTTGTCGATGGTGATGCGCTTGGAGAAGGTGGGGGACCGGTGGCTGGTGAACAAGGTCAACTCGCCGTTGGCGTTACCCACCCAACCCTGACGCGGGTGTCGTGAAGAGCGCCAGATCCGGATCGGCCGAGCCCGGTCCGGAACGGGTGGTGCGCCGGCGCCCGCGCAACCGGCGGGCGCAGATCGCGGCCACGTCCGCGGCCGCGTTCGGCGCCCTCGGCTATCACGGCGTGAGCATGGAGGAGATCGCGGCGAAGGTCGGGATCAGCTCCGCGGCGCTGTATCGCCACTATCCCAGCAAGTATTCGCTGTTCCGCGCGGAGCTGTTGCGCTTGGGCCAGGTGACCGTGGACGCGGTGATACTTCCCGCGCAGGCCGAGAGCTGGAGTGCCGAGGCTCGATTGCGATACGTCATCGATGCCCTGATCGCCCAGGCCGTCACCAATCGTCCCACGGTGACCCTGGCGCGCTGGGAAGGCCGCTATCTGGACGACGAGGACGGCAAGACCCTCACCGATCAGTTCGCGACCTCGATCGCCGCGCTGCGCCGGCTGATCGGTGCGGTGCGCCCGGGGCTGAGCAAGCGTGACGAATTCGTCCGCGCGGTGGCGATACTCAGCATCGTCAGCAGCATCGGTGATCACCACGCCGCCCTTCCCACGAAATCCCTCTCGGCCCTGCTGGCCTCCGCTTGCTGGACGGCAGTGCATGCCGCGCTGCCCGCCTTCGCCGAGGTCTCCACCGAGCCGCGGCCGACGGACCCGCCGACGCCTTTCAAGCATCAATTGTTGCTGGTGAAAGCCGTGCAACTGTTCCATGAGCGCGGATATCCGAACGTCAGCGTCGAGGACATCGCCGCCGCGGCGGACCTGACCGCCGCGTCCGCGGTCTACCGCTACTACCGCAGCAAGAGCGACCTGTTGACCGCCGCTTTCCGGCGCGCCGCCGACCGGGTGGCCGACGCCATCGGCCCAGCCATCGCGTCCTCGGCCACTCCCTTCGAGGCGCTGACCGAATTGATCACGCTCTACGTCGCGGGCTCCTTCGCCGAGCGGGAGCTGACGTTCGTCTACTACACGGAGTTCTCGCATGTCCCGGCCGAGGACCGGGTCGTGTTGCGCAACATCCAGCGTCTGTCGGTGGCGGAATGGGGCAGATTGCTGGTCGCCGTCCGTCCCGAGCTGTCCGAAGCGCAAGCGCGCATTCTCGTGCACGCCGCCTTCGGTCTGGTCGTCGACCTCGGCAGGGCGCTGGGGGACGGCAGCCGCGGCTGTCCGGAGGACGCCGTGGCGCGACTGATGCAGGTCACCCTGTTCGATACGGCGATACAGCCACCCGGTGTGCGGAAATAACGCTCCGGCACGATGATCGACGTTCCGTAAGGAATCGGGAGACACATATCAGTGCATAAGACGGTAAATATACACGTCAAGTCCTTTTACATTGCGTCGCTCCTAGATTTGAGTCTAGAATGATCAGTAACATACTGGAAATCGGCCGCTCCAGGGCATCGGACACGGAGAGTCCGATGCGCGCCGATGTTCTCGCGGAGCAACGGCCGACAGGGGAACGCGCCGAGCCTGGCTGGTGTCCGGCGGCGTCGTGTCGACGTCGGCGCGGCCGTCTCGCCTGGTCACGCGACGTGTGAACGCAGATGGAAGGACATCCCGATGACCGCAGTCGCTCCTCACTCCGAGCGCGATCACAGTGGGCCGCTGACGAAGGATCGCACCCGCATCGGTATCAGCGTCACGCATCGGCCGTACACCAAGCGGCCGATCAAACTCACCGACGCGCTGGATTTCTGGTCCTTCGCCGGCGCCGCGGCGAACGTCGTCATGCAGATGGCCCGGCCCGGCGTCGGCTACGGCGTGGCCGAAAGCAAGGTGGAATCCGGATCGCTGATGAAGCACCCGTGGAAACGGGCGCGCACGACGACGCAATATCTCGCGGTCGCCATCCTCGGCACCGACGAAGAGCGCGCGGCATATCGCGAAGCGGTGAATGTGGCCCATCGGCAGGTGCATTCGGCGCCAGGAGCCGCCGTGAAGTACAACGCCTTCGACCGCAACCTCCAACTGTGGGTCGCCGCTTGCCTTTACATCGGCTTCGAGGACACCTACCAGCTGCTGCACGGGAGAATGAACGACGAGCAGGCCGAAGCCTTCTACGCCTCGTCCTCGACCCTCGGCACCACCTTGCAGGTCACCGAGGATATGTGGCCCGCCACCCGCGCGGAATTCGACGAGTATTGGAACACCGCGTGCGAGCAGGTCGTGCTGGACGACTACGTCCGCGGTTACCTCGAGAGCCTGCTGAATCTGCGGATGATCCACTGGTATCTGCGGCTGCCTTTCCGGAACCTGCTGCGATTCCTCACCATCGGATTCTTGGCGCCGATTTTCCGAGAACAGCTCCGGGTGGAGTGGACCGCCGCCGACCAGCGGCGTTTCGAGAACCTGTTCGTTTTCGTTTCCTTCGTCAACCGGTTCATTCCGCGCTTCGTCCGGCACGGCGGGTCGCATGCGCTGATGTCCGATCTGCGCCGGCGAATCCGCAAGCAGAAGAACCTCATATGAGAACCCGGGTTTGGTGATACCGCGGGTGAGCCGGTACATTTGTCTGGTCAAACTACCGAGCGATCGGTGAATAGGCGCGAATACCCCCGAGCGAGCCCCGAACCGATGCAGACCGGTCCGGGGCTCGGTTGGTTCGTGTGCCCATTTCCGTCACTCCGGCTGGAACGCGGCCGTGCGGTCGTCGGCGAGAAAGTCGCCGAGCAACGACACCGGTTCTTTCGGCGCGTCCAGTGGGACGATGTGCCCGCACCCGGCGCACCGCGCCTCGAGGTTCCCGCGGTGAGGAACCAGTCGATATACGCCGCCTCGTTTCCGGCGAGATCCGGCCGAGCCGTCCGGATCGGACGCGTTCGGGTCATCGGGGGCCCGAGGCGGGGCGCTCGTGCGCGGTGAGCAGCAAGTGGTCGAAGCGGGTGCGGGTCTGCACATCCGCACCGCCGAAATCGAGCAGCGCGGCCACCAGCTCCTCGGCCAGCACGCGCAGTTTCCGGTTCGTCTCCTGCGACCGCCAGATGAGCACTCGGAACGCCTGATCGGCCGAAATCCCGTACACCAGCATCAAGGCGCCCTTCGCCTGCTCGATCACTTCGCGGGCGGCGACCATTTCCGGCAGCGTGGCGTCGATGATCTCCTGGCGCTGCTCGTCGACGGTGTCGGTGACGTCGATGTAGTACCCCGTCGTGCCGACCACCGCGCCGGTGGCGTCGCGCATCTGATCGCCGACGACCAGCACATGGTGCATGACGCCCGCGGCATCGACGATGCGGTGGCGGCCGCTGAACGGCAGGCCGGTCCGCACCGCCATCGCCAAGGTGTCGGCGACCTCGGCCCGGTCGTCCGGATGTTTGTGTGCCAGGAGCAATTCCGTAGTCGGCGTCACATCGCCCGGCGCGTACCCGTGCAAAGCCGCGACCTCGTCCGACCATTCCCAGCGTTGATCGGCGAACCAGAACTGGAAACTTCCCGTTCTTTTGGAGACCGGGACCGTGGGCGCGGCCCCGGATGGAGCGTTGTCTATCACTCGGTTCTGCATTCCCCGCCGTGTCGCCGGTATGCGCCCCCACCTGGCGTGAACCGCCTCACGAAGACTGGCGCGACGCGCGAGGGAGGCGGTCGCAGCCGCGGGAACTCTCGCTCGGCGACGAGTTCGCAAGGGTGTGACGCGGTCGTGTCCGGCGCGGGCTTCAGCCTCGATGACGCGGGTATCCGCCGCCCTGTGGCGGATACTTTGCGACGGGCGGTCAGCACGCCCCTGCTGTACTTCTTCATCCTCGGTGACATCCTGGGCGCGGGCGTCTACGTGCTGGTCGGGAACATCGCGCGGGAATCCGGCGGTGCGATCTGGTTGCCGCTGCTGGTGGCGCTGACCCTGGCCTGCCTCACCGCGGGCTCCTACGCCGAGCTGGCGACGAAGTACCCCAGAGCGGGCGGGTCGGCGCACTACGCGGGCCGCGCGCTCGGGCCGGCCGCTGGATCGCTCGTGGGCTTCTGCATGCTGGCGGCCGGCGTCGTGTCGGTGGCCGCGCTGAGCAGGGCGTTCGCCGCGGACTACCTGCGCGCCCTGGTGACGCTGCCGACCGCGCTGGTCGTGGTGGTGTTCCTCGGCGCGTTGGCGTTGCTCAACGTGTACGGCATCAAGGAGTCGCTCGGCGCCAACGTGGCCGCGACCCTGGTCGAACTCGGCGGGCTGGTCCTGGTGATCGGGCTTGGTGCGTGGGTGGTCGTCCGGGGCGACGCCGAACCGGCCCGGCTCGCCGAGGTGGGGACCGCGGAGCACGGCGTGGTCGGCGCGACCCTCGCGGGCGCGGTGCTGGCCTTCTACTCCTTCGTCGGGTTCGAGACCTCGGTGAATCTGGCGGAGGAGGTCGCCGACCCGCGCCGGTCCTATCCGCGTGCGCTCTTCGGGGCGCTGCTCACCGCCGGTGGCGTGTACCTGCTGATCGGGTTCGCGGCCGGTGCGGTGGTCCCCACCGACCGGCTGGCGAATTCCAGCGGTCCGCTGCTGGAGGTGGTGCGCGTGGCCGGTGGCGTTCCGGACGAGCTGTTCGCCGTGGTCGCCCTGGTGGCCGTCGCGAACGGGGCGCTGCTGACCGGCATCATGTCCTCGCGGCTGGCCTACGGCATGGCGCGTGAGGGGCTGCTGCCGCGGGCGCTGGGCCGGATCCTGCCGGGCCGCAGGACGCCGTGGGTGGCGATCGCGGTGACAGCGGCGGCGTCGCTGGCGCTCGCGCTGACCGGGGAGGTGGCCTCTCTCGCCGAGACGTTGGTGTTGTTGCTGCTGGTCGTCTTCACGGCGGTCAACATCTCGGTGTTGCTCCTGCGGCGCGATCCCGACGGGGCCGAGCATTTTCGCGTGCCGCTCGTCGTGCCGTGGCTCGGTCTGATTTCCTGCCTGTTCCTGTTCACCCGGATCGACGGGGAGGTGTGGTTGCGGGGTTGCCTCCTCGTCGGCATCGGAGTGCTGTTCGCCGTCGTGAACGCGATCCGTGCCCGCCGGTCCGCCGCCGCCGGTCGCGGCGCCTTCGCGGCCCGGCGCGGCGCGTGACGATTCGCTTTCCATCGCGCGACGACACGACGATGTCGTTGCACCGGGTCGAGCCTGGTGGTACACGGAATCTGCGACAGCGTCCCGGCGCCGATCGCAGTACGCCAGATCGGATCGACATCCCGCAGTCCACCCCTGTCCCGGAGGTTCCACGCGATGGCATATCCCGTGCACGGCGGCTCCTCGCTCGGTCGAAGACTCCACGGCTACACCCCGCGGCGGCACAGCCGACCCCAGGCGGCGCATCGCGTCCTCGACGTGCCGGATCGGCCCAGCGAATGGCATCCGGGGATGCTGTGGTGGGATGCGAAAACGGTGCGGGTGACCTACCCGCGGCCGGAGGCGACGGGGCGCTGGAATACCGTCCCGCACTTGGTGTTACCGCTCGACCGCGGGCGTCTGGCCATTCGGATCTCGTCGCACTCGCGCGAGGCTCGGCACTTGGCCCGCGAGCACCGGGTCATCGTGCAGGCCGGAGACTGGCGAGGGGAGCCGGCCCTGGGGTCTCGGCAGCATCAGGGCACGGCCGAGCTGGTTCGCACGGGGCCGCTGATGGACCATGTGCGAACCGGCATGCTGACCAAATACGGACGATGGCTCGGCTTGGCGCACCTAAGCCACCGGCTGGCCATGGGCGCGGCTCCCTATGGCGACCTCGTGGTCGTCGTCACTGTGCGTGAGAGATCCCGCTCGGGCGCCTGACGTCATCCGTGACGATCTCCGCCGCCCATCGGTGCTGGCGTCGATCACCCTGCGGCGCATCGCTGCCGAGGGCGATTCCGGCGGACTGGACACATGCACGGAGCGCTGTCCATACCATGGGGTCGTCGTGTCGCGGAGGACGTGGCGCACCGATGACCGACGGAGGTCGAAGTGAAGGTCCATTTGCAGGTCACGGGAGCGCCACGGCAGGTCGCGGCCGAGGCGCGCGCGTCGGCGGAGACGGGGGCCGACGGCCTGTTCACCTTCGAGGGGCCGCACGACGTGTTCTTCCCGCTCGTCGTCGCGGCCGGTGCGACGTCCATGGAACTGATGACGAATGTGGCGATCGCCGGGCCGCGCAGCCCGATGCATCTGGCGCACGCGGCCTACGATCTGCGGGTCTACAGCGAGGGGCGCTTCCGCCTCGGGCTGGGCTCGCAGATCCGCGCCCATATCGAGAAGCGCTACGGCAGCAGTTGGGGCGAGCCCGCGGAGCGCACCGCGGAGAGCGTGGCGGCGGTGAAGGCGATCCTTGCCGCGTGGGAGGGTAAGGGGCCGTTGAACTTTCGCGGCAAGTACTACACGCACACCCTGATGCCGCCCACCTTCGATCCGGGACCGAACCCGTTCGGGCCGCCGCCGGTGCTGATGGGCGCGCTCGGACCGGTGATGACCCGCAAGGCCGCGCAGGTCGCCGACGGACTGCTGGTGATGCCGTTCAACAGCGAGCGTCACTTCACCGAGCGCACGCTGCCCGCCGTCGCCGAGGGCCTGCGCCGGGCCGGGCGGAGCGCGGCGGAGTTCCCGGTGATCGCCCAGGTCATGGTCGCGATGGGGCGCACCGAGCAAAGGCTGGCCGCCGCGATGGGCGGGGTGGGCTCGTTGATCGCCTTCTACGGGTCCACGCCCGCGTATCGTCCCGTCCTCGAAGTCGAGGGATGGGCGGCGCTGCACCCGAAGCTCAACGCGCTGTCCAAGAGCGGCGGTTTCGGCGAGATGCGCGCATCGGTCACCGACGAGATGGTGCGCACGATCGGGGTGGCGGGCACGCCGGAAGAATGCGCCGCGCAGATCCGGACCCGCTTCGGCGCGGGAATCGAGGAGGTGTGCTGTTACTTCCCCGGGTACACACCGGATGCGGCGGACGTCGCCGACTTGGTCGCCGCGTTGCATGGGAGCACAGCCGAGGCGCGTGCGCCGGTCGGCGCGGCCCAGAGCCGACAGCGAAGGTAGCAACAACAGATGAGCCGGGTCATCCGTTGGGCGCACGGTGCGCGAAAGAATGGTGACCCGGGCGACGTCGCCTTGACCGCACCAATGCCTGTTCCACCCCATGCCCGCGGCTACGAGGACTTCGGCGGCTCGGTCGGCCGCACCACGGCCGATTCGACACCGCATTGGCGCGGGCACCCAGCAGAAACCGCGCAATACCGAGCCGAGGCGGTGGAACGCGAGGCGGAATTCGTCGCCGAATGAGCGCACCGGGCCGGTCGGCGCGGCGGTTCGGGAAGGTGGGTGCTTTCGGAGGGGATCGAGCGCACCCACCCTCGCGCCTCGGCGACGGCTGAGCAGCGGGCACAGCCGGCGCGGGCAGCGTCGGGACTCACCGACGGAGACGAATGCGAAAACCCCCGGAAACCCCGACCCGTGACCGACCTTAACGCCGCAGGCCCGGCGATGACAGGGAAACGCGTTCCTGAAATGATTTTCAGGTCACTTCAGGCTGCCTTAAGCCGGCTCCTGCGAAGGTGATCTTCGTCTTCGAGATCACCACTCTGGCAGGAGGTTTCACCATGAAGTCCACTGTTGGCCGTGCATTCCGCGGTCGGCGCGCGCTGCTCACGGCGGCCGTGGTCGCCGGGCTGCTCGTCGGCGGGCCCGTGGCGCTGTACGCCGCCACCGGTTCGCACTCGCCCGACCGGCACGCCGTCGCCGCGTACCTCTCCGACCACGAGTGGGCGCTCACCGCGGCGCCCACGATCAGCAGGGAGCAAGCCGTGAACAAGGCGCGCGAAGCCCTGCCCGGCGGCACCGCGGTCTCCGCGGAACTCGACGCGGAGGGGGCGACGGCGGTGTGGGAGGTCGAACTCAGGACGCCCGACGGCATCGAGCACGAGGTGACGGTCGACGCGAACAGCGGGGCCGTACTGGGCACGGTGAAGCAGGACTGACGGACATGGTTCTGCGCAAGATCGCCACGATATCCACCCTCACCGTCGCCCTGGCCTGCGGCTCGGCCGGAAACGCCGTCGCCGTACCGGGGGAAGCCGGTGGGCAGGTGGTCAACTACACCGCCACCACCTCGGCCGAGAGCGTGGTCGTCCGGATCGACTCGGGCTCGTTGCGGGCCGAGAACGGGGTGTTCGCGGTCGCGGCCGACGACGGCACCGTCCTCGCGGGCACGCCGCTGGAATTCCGCGTCGACGACTTCGTTTTCCCGATCGCGGCCGACATCGGCGACCGGACCGCCACGCTGACACCGTTGTTCGACGTCGAGCACGCGCAGTACCGCCCGGTCGCCCTTCCCTTCGAGGACTCGGCGCGCTGGCGGACCCCGTACGAGCGTGAGGTCGCGGCGTTCACCCGGCTGAAGGACACCATCGCCACGGGCGCCGCGATCGGCACCGTGGCGGGTGGTCTCGGCGGCGGCCTGGTCGGCTGCGTGCTCGGCGGCATCGCGGGCGCGACCGTCGCGGCCGCGACGATCGTCGGCATGTTCGGCCCGTTCATCCCGGCCGCCGCCGTCGGCTGTCTGGGCGGCATCCTGGCCGTCGGCGCTCTGGGCACACTCGCCGGTCAGCTCTTCGTCACCGCGCCGATCGCCGTCGCCGCCCTGGTGCAGTACTTCACCACGGTCAATCAGCCTTTCGTCCCGCCGGCCCCGTAGCCTCCGGCCGGACGGATCGGCACCCGACACGTGCCGCGCCAGGTCGTCCTGCCGGGACCTGGCGCCTGGCACTGTTTCGTCCGCCCAGGACAGGGCAGCTATCTGATGTGAGCATGCGATTGCGCCGTAGCCGACCGTACGACGGCGGACTGCAACGCGTCCGGCGCGGACGCGGATTCGGGTATCGCACGGTGGACGGCGAACCCGTGGACGACGCGACGCTGGAACGCGTTCGCGGGTTGGCGATTCCGCCGGCTTGGCGGAAGGTGTGGATCTGCCCGCACGTGAACGGTCACATCCAAGCCGTCGGCATCGATGCCGCGGGTCGGCGCCAGTACCTCTATCACGAGCAGTGGCGCAAGGAGCGCGACGAGGAGAAGTTCGACCGGGTCCTGGCGCTGGCCGCGCGTCTGCCGCAGGTCCGCGCGCAGGTCGGGGAGGACCTCACCCTGCGCGGGCTGACGCGGCGGCGAGTGGAGGCGGTGGCCATCGATCTGGTGGATCGCGGGGTGTTCCGGGTCGGGGGCGAGGAGTACGCGGAGGAGAACGGCACCCGTGGAGTCGCGACGCTGCTGCGCGAGCAGGTCCGGGTGTCAGGGGAGCAGATGCGTTTCGACTACGTCGCCAAGGGCGGCATCCGGCGACGAGTGAGCGTGCGAGACCCACTGCTTGCCAAGGCCGTTCGATCCCTGCTGCGCAGCAGGGCGGACTCCGACCGGCTCTTGGTGTACCGGGACGGCGACCGCTACGGCGAACTGCGCGCCGACGACATCAACGCCCGCTTCCAGGAGTTGGCCGCCTGCGAGTGCAGCGTCAAAGACCTGCGTACCTGGCAGGCGACCGTCCTCGCCGCGGCCACGTTCGCGGCGATCGAACGGCCGTCGAACCACCGGGCGCGCAGGCGTGCGGTGCGGGAGGTCATGGACGAGGTCGCCGCCGCGCTCGGCAACACCCCTGCCGTGGCCCAGGCGTCCTACGTCGATCCGCGGGTGGTCACCGCCTTCGAGAACGGCACGACGGTCGCCGCGGCGCTGCGCCGCGCGCGCCGGGCCGGATCCCCGGACGCGGAGCGGGCGGTTATCGACAGCGCGGTCATCCGCATGCTTCGCCGGACAAGGTGATACCTGCGCGTCGGGGCACGAACCGGTCCTCATCACCGCTCGTCGAGCGAGGGCAGCACGGTCTCGCGCAGGATCAGCAGAACGGCCGCGGCGACGGGAATGGCCAGCAAAGCCCCGATGATTCCCAGCAGCGCGCCACCGAGCAGCACCGCCACCACGGTCACCAGCGCGGGCACGTGCACCGCGCGGCCGATGATGCGCGGCACCAGCACGTAGTCCTCGACCAAGCGCAACGCGATGAAGAACACGACGGTCGCGATCGCGACCGGCAGGGAGACGGTCAACGCGACCAGCGCGACGATCACCCCGGCCAGCGTCGAACCGACGATCGGGATCAGGTCGAGCACGGCCACCAGCACGGCCAGCAGCAGCGGGTAGGGCACGTCGAAGAAGAGCAGCCAGATGCCGGTCAGCACGGCGGTGATCAGCGAGATGACCAGGTTGCCCAGAATGTAGCCGCCGACCTTGGCGAAGATCTCGTCGCCGATCAGGATCGCGCGCGGGCGCCGGGAGCGGGGGAAGAGCCGGTAGACCGAAGCGCGCACCCGGGTGAAGTTCGCCATGAAGTAGGCGGTCAGCACCGCGACGATGACCGTGCTGCTGACGATGGAGAACACCGCGCGCCCGGCGTCCAGTACCCCGGTGGTCAACCCGGATGAATCCGATTCGAGCGTGTGCCGCAGCCGGTCTTGCAGGTGGAAGCGCTGGTCGAGGCTGCCGATGTAGGGATAGCGGTCGGCGAGATGCGTGACGTAGTCGGGGGCGTTGTGCGCGAGCGCTTCACCCTGCGTGAGCAACGGTGGTATCGCCGCGGCGAGGAATCCGGCGAACAGGCCGAGCCCGACCAGGTAGACGGTCGTCACCGCGGCCCAGCGCGGGAACCGGGGCCGCACCAGCCGGGACACCAGCGGCTCCATGCCGATGGCCAGGAACAACGCCACCACGATCAGGATCAGTGTCTGGCCTGCGGCGAGCACGGTGCGAATGGCGGCGTAGGTCACCGCGACGCCGGCGGCTCCGGTCATCCCGACCATGAACGGCGAGCGCCGATCGAAGGGGCGTCCCGGTCGGCCCAAGGGGAATTCCGCACTGCGCGCACGGGCGGCTTCGGCCTCGGCGGAGATGATCGGACCGGCTTCGTCGGTGCCATGGGGTTGGGCGATGTCGCCGTTGTGTCCGGCGTCCGCGGCATCACGGGCGGGCTGTCGCGCGCCGGCGGTGTCTCTTTCGGACATGCGTTCGGTCCGATCGGTGGGTGAGCTGGTCCGGTATGGCAGTGCGCGGCTTACCCGCTGCTCGGCCGCCCAAACCCGGACCAGGGGCGGGCTACCCTGCCGCCGAGCCGAGATGCCGCTTCGGACGCGGACTCGGACGGCGGCGTCGGTGCGTGCGCACGTCGTCGGAGGCCGCGTCCCGGTGCTATCGACTCGCTCGATCGGTAAGGCTGATCCACGCGTTCCCAACACCGGCGAACACCCTGCACATCCGAAGCGACCCGCGAAATCCGCGCCGGATGCCGGTGTCTTGCGGCCAGGGACGGAATCGAGCTGCCGAAACACAAGCTGCGCAGTCGGTTTCCGCATTCTCGGATCTCCTCGTCCTTCGGATTCAGCAACGTCGCAGCCATCTTCGGCCGATACTGGTGAAGTAGCCCGTGCACACCTCGCGGTGATCCTCACGAGCCGATCTATCAGCGACGCTCCAGAATCGACGGGATCCGGCGATGCCCAAGATCAAGAACCTGAACCCCCTTCCGATGGCCGACATCGGCGGCTCGGATCTGTTCATTCCCTTCCGCATGCCGAGCGGTGAGATCGGATACCTGCTCGGCGATACCTTCTCCGGCACCGAACCCGCGGTGGGCGGGCCCAACTGGCGTGCGCCGATGCTGTTGCGCAGCGGCACCCACGACATGTCCGCACCGATCGAATTCCGGTCGGCGGCGCGGAACGCCCGGCAACTATGGGACTACGTGCACGACAATCCGGAGTACTCCACGGTGCTGCCCTGCGACGCCCTCACGATCGGCGGCCGGATCTATCTGTGGGTGATGGTCACCCAAGGCTTGGCGAACGAGCGATGGTGCGAGATCCGCTATTCCGACGACAACGGCGACAGCTGGACCGACACCGGCGTCCGGTGGTCGACCAGCGCCTACGGCGGAAAACGCACGATGATCTCCTGGGAACGCGGTGGCGACGGCTACGTCTACGTCATCTCCACCGGCGGGCTGGCCAGGAACAAGAACATGCTGCTGTGGCGGGTACGCGAGAGCCATGCCGCGCTCGTCGACCCGGCGGCCTGGCAAGGATGGGGCTGGAACGGGCAGGACTGGGGCTGGGGCCGCGATCCCGGCGGCGATCCGCGCTTCGGCATCCTGGCCGACGGCACGAAGCTCGGCGAGATCGGATTGCGCCGCATCCAGGGCAATTGGGTGATGTCGGGGTTCGATGCCGGGGCCTACGGAGCCTTCGTCAAGGTCGCCGCGAGAATCACCGACAACTGGCGCACAGCCTGGACCTATCGGCCGGTGAAAGGGTCGTTCTGGGCGCCGGGTGGTCCGGATATCGTGCCGCGCCTGTACGGGTGTTATGTCCACCCCGACAGCAGGTTCGACGGCGCGTTCTGCATGATCGTCAGCGAATGGGCGGAATCGGGGAATCCCTATCGGGGCATGCAGTACCGGATCTACGGAGTCCGGCCCGCCGCTGCGATCACCGCAGGGCGAGTGGTCAGACGCGGCGGTTCGTTCCGCGCAACGGATTGGCGACGGGGAAGGTGATCGCGGGCAGGGTCACCGACATCCGCACGGTCGTGCCCGATTCCGAGTGGTCGATGTCGAGTTCCTCGGTCAGCGCGCGCATCATGTCGATACCGCGGCCGCGATACCCGGGATCGGAGGCCCGCGGCTTCCAGTCGCCGGTGTCGGTGACCACGATGACGACGGTGTCGATATCGCAGGTGGCGGACATCCGCACCCGCCCGTTGTCGTCGTTGCGGTAGGCGTGCTCGATGCTGTTGCTGCACGCCTCGTTGGCCGCGGCGACCAGATCGGCGGCCAGGTCGTGCGGCACCGCCGCGGCGGCCAGCCAGCCCTTGAGCGTGCGGCGCAGCACCGCGAGTTCGTCCGCGCGCGCGGGCACGTCCAGCCGCAGCGGCGCGGGCGGCTGGCGGTAGACCACCATGGCGACGTCGTCGTCGTAGCCGGCGGACGGCCGCAGGCGCGACAGCACCGCGTCGGCCACTTCGCGCGGCAGCCGCCCCGAGGTGTCGGCGAGCACCGCGGCGATCTTGGCGAACCCGTCGTCGATGTCGACGCCGCGCTGCTCGACCAGACCGTCGGTGAACAGCACCAAGGTCGAGCCCGGTGTCAGCGCCGTGGTGGCCTCCGGTCGGCGCGGCGTATCGAAGGTCGCCAGCGGCACCGAGCGCCCGCCTTCCAGTAGCCGGCCGGTCCTGGCGACGTCGGCCAGGATCGGCGGCATGTGCCCGGCGCTGCTGTAGCGCACCAGACCGCGCACCGGGTCGAGCACGGCGGCGCAGACGGTGGTGCACATGGCGCCGGGGATGCGCGCGGCGACGGTGTCGAGTTCGGCGAGCAGCTGCGCCGGGCCCGCGCCGCGCAGCAGCAGCGCGCGGGCCGCGGTCCGCAACTGGCCCATCACGACCGCGGCCGACAACCCACGGCCGACGCAGTCGCCGACCACCACGCCGATGGTGCCGTCGCGCAGCGGCACCACGTCGTACCAGTCGCCGCCGATCTCCAGCGGCGGCAGCGCGGGCTCGTAGTGCACCGAGAAACGCGGCGGCAGATCGATCGGGCCGAGCATGGCGCGCTGCAGGGTCAGCGAGGTGGCGCGAGCCTGGTCGAAGTTGCGCGCCCGTTGCACGGCGAGGCTGAGGTGACCGATCAGCAAGGAGAACAGCGTCCAGTCCGCGGCGCTGATCGCCCGTGGCGCCGCGAACCGCAACCACACCGCCGCGTCGCCGGTCTCGCCGAGCGGAGCGACGATGCCCTCGGAACTCTCGGCTCCGTCGGGAAGCGCCAGCAGGCTGCGCGGCGGCCTGCGTCTGGCGCGCTCCAGCAGGGCGCGCGAGGCGTCGTCCAGCGACGCGGCGCCGTTGTGCGAAGTGCTGTCGGCGCCGGTGCCCGAGACGTACACCTCCGGCACCGCGTTGCGGCTGGGCCACACGGCAACCACCGCGGTTTCCGCGCCCACCGTGCGGCGCAGCTCGTCGAGACCGACGGCGAGCACTTCGACCACGCTGGTGGCCGCCCCGACGGCGGTGGCGAGCCGGGAGGCCGCCTGGTCGCGCGCCTGCGCGTCGTGTTCGGCGGTGATGTCGCGGAGGGTTCCGACGAAGATCCGCTCGTTTCCCTCGGGCTTGATCAGGGCGCTGGTGCTCACGGCGAGCCACACGTTGCGCCCGTCGCGGTGGCGGATCGGGATGACGAAGCGCTGTGCCTCGGTACCGAGATCGGGATAGCGCGGACCCTCCGGACTCGACCACGGATGCGGCAGCGGATAGGGGACACCCGCCGCTCCGTAGCCGGTCAAGGCGCCGAAAGCGGTGTTGACCTCGATGATGGTGCCCTGCGCGTCGGCGACGAAGAAGCCGTCCTGCAGCGACTCCACCAGCGCGGTGCGGAACGCGTCGCGTCCGGCGAGATCGTCGGCGCGGGAACGCTGCTGCTCGTAGCGGCGGGTGCCGTCGAGATAGCCTCGGGTGGCGATGTCCAGCGGGACGAGCGTCTGCAACAGGAATTCCAGCGCCGTCTCCGGCAGGCGTGCCGCGGGTTCGCCGCCCTCGGCTGCCGCCTCCTTCTGCTGCCGTTCCTCCGCGTCTTGGACCACGCGGAAGTGGTTCTCCGTGAGGTCGAGCAGGCTGATGCCTTCGACCAGGGCGCGCCTGCCCAGCTCGTATCCCTCGGCCAGACCGGCCTGGGTGGGCGAATCCATGTGCCGCCGTAGCGCATCGGCGTAGTCGTCCAGGAAGTCGGCCAGCAGGGCGCTCATCTGGCCGCCCCTCCCGCGCCACGGTGCCGCGCGGCGAGCACGAGCGCGTCGTCGGTGTCCTTGGCGTGCCGGGCCAGCATATCGGCGGTGATGTCGGCGGTGGACTTGGAAAGGTCGATGGCGGAAGCCGATTCGGTGACGATGCCGTCGGTGGACATCAGCAGCAGATCACCGGGACGGACCGCGACCGACTGCGGCTGCAGGTTGGCCGGAAGGCGGTAACCGACGATGCCAGCGGTCAGCAGGACGGTGGCGTGCACCCGCAGGCTGCCCGCCGGACCCGCGGTCAGCACCTGGGATTCGACATTGCCGACGCCGAGCCAGCGCACCGTGTCGCCTTCGTCGAACAGCGCCAGCGAGATCGCCGCCCCCCGGGTGTCGGCCATCGCCCGATGGCACAGCACCATCAGCACGTCCAGCGGTTCGGCGCGGTTCTCCGACAGCACCCGCGCGGCGCGATCGGCCGCGTCCGCCGCGGCGGCGCCGTGCCCGAGCCCGTCGAGGACCGCGAACAGGACGGTGCCGCCACCGGCGTCGAGGACGACGCCGCGGTCACCGGAGACCTGTTGACCGGGCAGTGCGCGTCCGGCCACCGCCCACTCGATCCGGCCGATGAACCCGTCCTCATGCACCGTTCGGTACCCACTTCCACATCTCCACCAGCGTGCCGCGACCCGGCGCAGAATCCACGGTCAGCCGGTCCATCAACCGCCGGGCGCCGGGCAGACCCAGCCCGAGCCCGCGTCCGGTGGAGTAGCCGTCCTCCAGTGCCCTGGCGATATCGATGATGCCGGGCCCCTGATCCTCGGCCTGCACCACCAGGGCTTGACGACCCTCCCGGTCGTCGACGAGCAGACGGATCTCGCCGCTGCCCGCGTAACTGGTGATGTTGCGGGCGATCTCGGAGATCGCCGTGGAGATCATCGTGCGGTCGGTCAGGGTGAATCCGAGTTTCGCTGCCAGTTCGCGTCCGGCTTGACGTGCGGTCACGATGTCCCCGGACACCCTGACCGCGATCACCACGTTCTCAGCGGCCACTGTCACGACCGTCTCGCTGGCGACGGGCTGGGATCTTGCGGTCCAACCAGGCGAGCCCCTCTTCCAGATCGAGGGCGGTGTGCATGTCCTCGAAGGTGAGACCGAGCTGCACCATGGCGAACGCGACTTCCGGTTGCAGACCGACGATCACCGTTTCGGCGCCGCGCAGCTGCGTCATGTGCGCGATGGTACGCAACGATCTCGCGGCGAACGAATCCATCACGTCGATCGCGGTGACATCGACGATGATGCCGTGCGCCCGGTATTTGCTGACCTGTTTCATCAGGTCGTCCTGCAGACGCTCGGTGTCGGCATCGGTCAGCGCGGACTGCACCGACGCGATGAGATACGTCCCTTGTTTGAGAATCGGAACCGGCATGGGCGCGCCTGATCAGCGGCCGTCGCGTTCGGTAACCCGTTCGGTGACGCGGGAAACCTCGTAGCCCAACAGTCGTTCCGCTTCCTCGATACCGCCCTGCAGGTCGCCGACCGCGTTCATCTTCGACAGATCCAAGCCGATGGTGACCAGGGTGAGGGCGATCTCCGAGGACAAACCGGTGATGATCACGTTCGCGCCCATCAGACCCGACGCGTCGACGGTCTGCACCAGGTGGTTGGCCACGGTGGAGTCGATCTGCGGCACACCGGTGATGTCGATGACGACGACCTTCGCGCGGTTGGCCCGGATGGCGCGCAGCAGCTGCTCGGTGAGCTGGCGGGCGCGCTGGCTGTCGAGCACGCCGATGATGGGCAGGATCAACAGCTGCTCACGCACCTGCAGCACCGGCGTGGACAGCTCGCGGATGGCTTCCTGCTGCTGGCGGATGACGCGCTCGCGCTCCTGCACGAACGACACGGTCACGGTGTTGGCGATGCGGTTGGCCGCCGGTTCGTAGGCGTCGAGCACCTTGTTGAGCAGCTCGAAGTCCGACTGATACTTCTCGAAGAGGCTGCGGGCGAGCACGTCGCGCAGCAACAGCACGATGCCGATGACCTCGTCGGTCTCGACGCCTCTCGGGATGATGCGTTCGGACAGGTCGCGGGCGTAGGCCTGCAGCGCTTCGACGCTACCGGTCTCGAGCACGTCGACGTAGCCGTCGTAGATCGAGGTGGCCTCGGAGAAGATCTCCTCCGGGGTCATCGCGGTGAGCAGCTGGGCGTCGGCGATGCGGCGCGCCCACTCCTCACGCAGCGCGGTGCGGTTCTGGCGCAGATGCTCGACGAGTTGCGGAAGCAATTGGTCGATCGGTCCCGCGGTCAGGGAATCCGCCGAAAGGCTCATGGACACCTCGGACATGGACTCCTGCCCCTTTCGACGGTTCAGTCGGGATCTGTGCGTTCGGCGCGTGCCGATTCCGAGCCTAGTCATACCCCACCCGACTCGCCGCCGAAACCTGCCGGTTGTTCGCCTGAAGTTCGAGTGCGGGAATACCTCACGGCACCGTAGCGAACCCGCGTTCCAGCGCTGCGAGCGCCTCCTCCAAATACACCGTGAGGTCCGCGTCCGCGCGGGCCAGCCAGGCGTCGAACGCGGCGCGCGCCGCCGCAAGCGTGGTCCGGCCGACCGCGAGCGGGATGAGCCCGTCCTCCGGTTCGCCGAGCCGGCCCGCCGCGAACGCGCTCACGGCGCGCTCCCAGGCGTCGTAGTGCGCGCCCGCGGTGGCGGCCAGCGCGGGAACGGTCGCCACCAGCTGCATGCGGGTGCGCAATTCCGGCACGTCCTCGGCGCGATACTTGTTGGCCTCCACCACGACTCGGCGCACCGCGGTCATCATCGGAACGTCGTCGGGGACGGTCGCGAACGCGGCGCGCAGCGCGGCGACCTCGTCGTCGAACTGCGCCCACAGCACCTCCGCCTTGGTGGGGAAGTACCGGAAGAAGGTGCGTCCGCTGATGCCCGCCGCGGCGGCGATCTGCTCGACGGTGGTCTCGTCGAAGCCCTGCTCGCTGAACAGTCGCATGGCGATCAGTTCGAGTTCGCGTTTGGTCGTGCCGCGTGGGCGGCCGCGCGTGGCCCGGTTCTCCAGCATTGTTCGATTGTGCTCGGCCGCCGCGACTCTTGATTTTGTCAGTGACTGACGATAATGTCGCCGCATGTTGACGGATCTCACCTGGCCCGACGCGGGCGCGCGCGCCGAAGCGGGTGCGATCCTGGCCGTCGCGGTCGGCGCGACCGAGCAGCACGGCCCGCATCTGCCGCTGTCCACCGACACCGACGTGGCCGCGGCGTTGTGCGCCCGGCTGGCCGCGGCGCGCGCGGACGTGCTCGTCGCACCGGCGATCCCGTACGGCGCCAGCGGCGAGCACGCGGGTTTTCCCGGCACGCTGTCGATCGGGCAGGCGGCGCTGGAACTGCTGGTGGTCGAGCTGTGCCGCTCGGCGACCGAGACCTTCGAACGGATCCTGCTGGTCAACTGGCACGGCGGCAACATCGAACCGCTGCGGCGGGCGACGGATCTGCTGCGCGCCGAATCCCGCGACGTGCGCCTGTACCTGCCGCGCTTCGACGGCGACCCGCACGCGGGCCGGTCGGAGACGGCGCTGCAACTGGCCCTCGCGCCGGAGCGCGTGCGCGGTGACCGCGCCGCGGCCGGGGACACCCGTCCGCTGGCCGAACTGCTGCCGCTGTTGCGCAGCGGCGGGGTGCGCGCGGTCAGCGCCAACGGCGTGCTCGGCGACCCGGCCGGCGCGACCGCCGCCGAGGGCGCCGCCCTGCTCGATCACCTGAGCGCCGACCTGCTCGACCGAACCCGGCTGTGGTGGCCGGAGAACTCCCCGGAAAGGACCGGAACATGAATCCGTGGTTCGAGACCGTCGCCGAAGCGCAGCGGCGGGCGAAGAAGCGCCTGCCGAAGTCGGTGTACGGCGCGCTGATCGCGGGCTCCGAGCGCGGCCAGACCATCGAGGACAATCAGCGGGCCTTCACCGAACTGGGTTTCGCGCCGCACGTGGCGGGTCCGATCGGAGAGCGCGACCAGTCCACGACGGTACTGGGACAGCAGCTTTCGATGCCGGTGCTGATCTCGCCGACGGGTGTGCAGGCGGTGCATCCCGACGGCGAGGTCGCCGTCGCCCGCGCGGCCGCGGCGCGGGGCATCGCGATGGGCCTGAGCTCGTTCGCCAGCAAGCCGATCGAAGAGGTGATCGCGGCCAACCCGGCGACGTTCTTCCAGTTGTACTGGTGCGGCGGCAAGGACGAGATCCTGCGGCGAATGGACCGGGCGAAGCGGGCGGGCGCGGTCGGGCTGATCCTGACGCTGGACTGGTCCTTCTCGCACGGGCGGGACTGGGGCAGCCCGGTCATCCCGGAGAAGCTGGATCTGCGCACGATGCTGAAGTTCGCCCCGCAGACCCTGGCGCGTCCCCGCTGGCTGGCGACCTATGTGCGGTCGGGCAGCATCCCGGATCTGACCGCGCCCAACATGGCCATCGGCGACGCACCCGCACCCGGCTTCTTCGGCGCCTACGGCGAATGGATGGGCACGCCGGCGCCGGATTGGGCGGACGTGCGCTGGATCTGCGAGCAGTGGGAAGGGCCGGTGTTGCTCAAGGGCGTGATGCGGGTCGACGACGCGCTGCGGGCGGTGGACGCGGGCGTGGCGGCGATCTCGGTGTCCAACCATGGCGGCAACAATCTCGACGGCACGCCGGCCGCGATCCGGGCGTTGCCGGTGCTGGCGGACGCGGTGGGCTCGCAGGTCGAGGTGTTGCTCGACGGCGGCATCCGGCGCGGCAGCGACGTGGTGAAAGCCGTGGCACTGGGTGCGCGCGCGGTGCTGATCGGGCGCGCCTATCTGTGGGGCCTGGCCGCGAACGGGCAGGCGGGTGTGGAGAACGTGCTCGACATCCTGCGCGGCGGCATAGATTCTGCGCTGCTCGGCCTGCGTAAGACGCGCGTCACCGACCTGGACCGTTCGGACGTGGTGGTGCCACCGGGCTTCGAGCGAGCGCTCGGGTTGCCCGAAAACGCCGCCGCGGCAAGCGATCCCGTCGATCACACGGCCACGCACGCCTGAGTTCAGTGCTCGGCCGCCGCGCGCCGGTGGTGCGCCAGCAAGGTGTCGTAGATGTCGGCCAAGGCGGCCAGCTGCTGGCGATCGAGGATGTCGATCATGTGCCTGCGCACGCTCTGCACGTGCGCGGGCGCGGCGTCGGTGAGCACGTCGGCGCCGCGCGGGGTGAGTTTGGCGGCGGTGCGGCGGGCGTCGTCGGGGATGGGTTCGCGCACGACCAGTTCGCGTTTCTCCATCCGGGTGATCTGGTGCGACAGCCTGCTCTGCGACCACTCGAGCTTCGCCGCGAGGTCGGCGAAGGTCAGCCGGTGGTCCGGCGACTCGGCCAGATAGGCCAGCACCGAGTATTCGACGTAGGTGAGGTTGGACTCCCTGGTGGAATCCCGCCCGACCGCCGCGGCGATGAGGTCGCGGGTGCGCACGAAGCCCAGCCAGGCGCGCATCTCGACGTCGTCGAGCCAATGGGGATCGGTCACGACAGCGCTCCAAACTCCGACTTGTACCGGAACGTCACGCGCCGCGAGGTGCGGCGCGGGAACGGTCCGCGCGCGGCCGGACTCGGACGTCCGGGCGCTTTCTCACCAGACGAGAGGTAGCATCACCGGGGTTGAACGTGCAACCTTTGCTGGCCAACTGTCCGAGATAGGGTTGCCTAACCAGTAGGGCGTTCGCGCCGGTGGCTAGGCTCGCTGTGCTCGTGACCAGCCCGGCCGTTCGCGGTGTTCGGGCCCGTTCGAAGGAGTGCGACTGGTGACCGCGCCGGAGTTCCGTTATTCAGACCTGCTGCCCATCGGCGCGGACGACACCCCCTACCGTTTGCTCACGACCGAGGGCGTCAGCACGTTCGAGCACAACGGGCGCACCTTCCTGCAGGTCGAACCGGAGGCGCTGCGGCTGCTCACCGAAACGGCGATGCACGACATCAGTCACTTCCTGCGTCCTGCGCATCTCGGCCAGTTGCGCAAGATCATCGACGATCCCGAGTCCAGCGGCAACGACCGCTTCGTCGCGCTCGACCTGCTCAAGAACGTCAACATCTCCGCGGGCGGCATCCTGCCGATGTGCCAGGACACCGGCACCGCGATCGTGATGGGCAAGAAGTCCGAAGGCGTGCTGACCGGCGCCGACGACGCGGAATGGATCAGCAGGGGCGTGTTCGACGCCTACACCAAGCTGAATCTGCGGTACTCGCAGCTCGCGCCGATCACCATGTGGGAGGAGAAGAACACCGGCTCCAACCTCCCCGCGCAGGTCGAGCTGTACTCCACCGCGGGCGATCCGGCCAACCCCGCCTACAAGTTCCTGTTCATGGCCAAGGGCGGCGGGTCGGCGAACAAGTCGTTTCTGTACCAGGAGACCAAGGCCATCCTGAATCCCACGCGGATGCTGGAGTTCTTGGACGAGAAGATCCGCTCGCTCGGCACCGCGGCCTGCCCACCGTACCACCTCGCGGTCGTCATCGGCGGCACCAGCGCCGAGTTCGCGTTGAAGACGGCGAAATACGCTTCCGCGCACTACCTGGACAATCTGCCCACCGAGGGCTCGTTGTCGGCGCACGCCTTCCGCGATCTGGAACTGGAGGAGGAGGTCTTCAAGCTGACCCAGTCCTTCGGCATCGGCGCGCAGTTCGGCGGCAAGTACTTCTGCCACGACGTGCGGGTCGTGCGCCTGCCCCGGCACGGCGCCAGCTGCCCGGTGGCCATCGCCGTGTCCTGCTCGGCGGACCGGCAGGCGCTGGCCAAGATCACCGCCGAAGGCGTGTTCCTCGAGCAGCTCGAGCGCGAGCCCGCGCAGTACCTGCCCGAGCAGACCGACGCCATCCTCGGCGGCGACGTGGTGCGCATCGACCTGAACCGGCCGATGGACGAGATCCGTGCCGAATTGTCCAAATACCCGGTGAAGACCAGGCTTTCGCTGACCGGTCCGCTGGTCGTCGCCCGTGACATCGCGCACGCCAAGATCAAGGAGCGGCTGGACGCGGGCGAGCCGATGCCGGACTATCTGCGCGACATGGCCGTCTACTACGCGGGCCCGGCCAAGACGCCGGAGGGTTACGCGTCCGGTTCCTTCGGGCCGACCACCGCGGGCCGGATGGACTCCTACGTCGACCAGTTCCAGGCGGCGGGCGGTTCGTTCGTCATGCTCGCCAAGGGCAACCGCTCCGCGCAGGTCACCAAGGCGTGCAAGGAGCACGGCGGCTTCTACCTCGGTTCCATCGGCGGGCCCGCCGCCCGGCTGGCCCTGGACTGCATCAAGTCGGTCGAGGTGCTCGAGTACCCCGAACTGGGCATGGAAGCCGTCTGGAAGATCGAGGTCGAGGACTTCCCCGCGTTCATCGTCGTCGACGACAAGGGCAACGACTTCTTCGCCGAAACGCAGAAGCCGATCGCGCTGCGCGTGCGCACCCGCTCCAAAGAGCGCGTCTGAGCCGGCCTCCTGGCCTGCCTCGGCAGGCCAGGACATGACGATGTCACCCCGATCACCGGGGCGGCGGCGCCGTCGCAGCGGGCACGCTTAGCGGAGAACATCGTTGATCCGGCACCGATGCAGGTCGAGGAGAGCTATGAGCACGTCCAGACCAGTACCGACGGCGTTGTGTATCACCGAGTCGGCCGCCTCCCGGTTGGCCGATCGCGCTGCCCGCGAGGGAACCAGCTGTACCGCATTGCTCGATCGCCTGATCCAGGAAGGCGTCGACCAGCTCGACCACCCCGGAATCGTCTTCCGCGGTCCGCTGCACGACCGGCGGGCCGCGCTGACGGCCGGTCCCGAGGTCTGGGAAGTCGTTGCGCGCCTGCGGGAGTTGGACGGTCCGGTGGAGCGCCGCATCGCCGTGCTGAGCGCGAAGGCGGATCTGCACGCGAGCAAGATCAGGGTGGCGCTCGCGTACGCCCGGGCGCACGACGGGGAGATCCTGGAGCGAATCGCGCGGAACAGGGAAGCGGCGGAGTGGATTCGCCGAGCAGGCGTACCGATGACCTCGCCTCGGCCGCGTCCGAGCGCGCTGGGAGGTCCGCCCGGGATGTGATCGGAGGACCGTGCCGTGTGGTGCGGCCGGTCTTCACATGACTGGGGAGCGAATGTGAAATTCCCGACATCTGTGGATGATCCACCCCACCTGCGGGCGGCTGGCGGCACGAGCGCCGGCCGCCCGCAGTGCGTTCTGAGACTTCGGATCGTTCGCCGTGCGGCGGGCGGGGGAGATTCGCGCAGTGCGTCCGTTTGCCGAGTCCCGGAAAGGTGCGACATACAGACCGAAAGGGACGCATCGCTACGCGAAAGCTCTTCGCGGCGATTCGATCTCATCGCGTCGGCAAGCTTCGATCCGGCGCAAATCGCTCAAAAGCCGCTTATCGACGGCTGATTCAGGATTGATGACAGACCGTGTGTGGCTGTGATCCACAGCACGTGCACAGATTGTGGACATCATTCGTTCCAGGCAGAGCGAAATGTTTGCTGCCCAAGGGCAATTGAGGGCATAACGGACATATCAGATTGGCATTATCCCAAGTTGTGGAGTTTTCTGTGGAATTCGCTCGCGGTTGTCCACATGGCGCCGATCGGTGCAGCGGCTGTCGTGTGGACGTCGCGCCCGCTGCAAGCCATGGCCCGTTGTCGTCGCTGCCCTCGGTGTTCGCCGATTCGGGCGTGGACAACGGGGTGACGTTCGACACCGGACGCGGGGGAGTGATCGGAGCAAAGGCGAACCGAAGGGCCTCGGCGCGCACTGCCGCGGACTCGTGAAGGACACGATCGCCGCATTCACTCGACAGTCCCGCGCGTCCGTGTTGCCGAGCCGGGCACACGTGCGGCGACGACTTGTGCGACCAGTGTGAGTCACCGGTGAAGTCATGCGTCGACACCGTAGGAACACCTCCGCCGCCCATGTGGGATCGGGGCATACCCGGCATACGTGATCGCAGGCGATAGCATCGGCGCATGGTGCTTGGGAATGCTGGGCGGAGCCGGATCGCGGTGGGACTATCGGTAGCGGCGCTTCCTGCGCTGATCACGGCTGGTATCTCGGCGGGGGAGGCGCGGGCCGATACGACCGTCATCGAGCGGCGCGAGTCGGTCGGCTCGGCGACCGGGACGGAGGGGCTCGATCCCGCGCTGGCGCTGGCGTACACCTTGGCCGAACGCGAGGCGCACGCGCAGGGAGTGCCGCTGTCCATCACGTCCGGATACCGGACGCCCGCCGAGCAGCAGGCGCTGTGGGAGGACGGTGTGGCGACCTACGGGCCGGACAACGCGCGTCGCTGGGTGCTGCCGCCGGAGGAGTCCACGCACGTGTCCGGCGACGCCATCGACGTCGGTCCACAGCAGGGCGCGAACTGGCTCGAGGCGAACGGCTACCGCTGGGGGCTGTGCCGATCGTTCGAGAACGAATGGTGGCACTTCGAACTGCAAACCGTGCCTGGCACAGCGTGCCCGCCCATGCTGCCCGACGCCAGCGTGCGGTGACCGGGCCGGTTCGGTAAGAACGCAATCGGCAGCCCGGTGCGGATGCGAGCGCGCCGATCGCTGCTCCCGCTGGGCCAGCCGTGGGGGCGATGAGGCCGCCATGACGGCCCGGCCCGGCGCGACGTGCCGGAGTGTGCCGGTGAGCTACCCGCCCCAGACAACTGCTAGGTCACCGGTGTGAGTTCCAGCGCGCCTTCGATCGTGGTGGGCAGCCTGCGGCGATCGGGGGAGCCGAGCGCGGTGGTCAGATCGGTGCCGTCGTGTTCGGCGAGCAGGTCGCCGCTGTCCCACACCAGCAGGGTCGCGCTGACGGTGTTCTCCGCCGCGGAGTGCGCCAGGTCGTAGTGTGCGCAGGCCGGGACATGCGGGTAGGTGATCCACAGGTCGTAGCCGGTCATGAACAGGTCGAGGTCGAATTGCACGCTCAGGCCGAGCAATTCGCTGCGGCCGTTGTCGTCGACACCGGCGAACGCCTCGTCCAGCGCCAGCAGGCGCGGGGCCTGCGGATCGGCCGAATCGAGCATGACGTGCGCCGCGGCGAACAGCGGCAGGTGCAGCGACACCGACTGCTCACCGCCGGACAGCGCGCTGTGCCTGGCCACGGTGAGCTTGTCCTCGCTGCCGTCGGCGGAGATCAAGGTGAACGAGAACACCCGCCAGGTGCGGTAGTCCAGGGTCGTGGCAAGGATCTCGGGGTAGGAGCGCTCCGGGTGCGCGGCCCGTGCCGCCCTGATCTCGGCGGCGAAATGCGCACGGATCGCCGCCAGATCCTCCGCCGTCAGCGCCGAGGCATCCCGGTCGAGCAGCTTGCACATCGCCCGCGCCGCGTCGGACAGGCTGTCGGCGAGCACCCAGTGCACGCCGATGGTGTTGCCCGACGACATCCGCCGCTGCTTCATCTCCGCGCCCATCCTGGCGATGAGATCGCGTGCGTCGCTGGTGCGTTCGTGGATCTGCTGGGCCAGGCCGGTGAGCAGGGCGTCTTCGAGGATGCGCCGCTCGGCGTCGGTGAGCAGCAGTTCCTGATCGCGGCGCGCGGCGTCGATGCGCGCGGCGAAGTCGGCCAGTGCGGAGACCCCGTGCTCGTCGTGCACCTGGACGACGGTCAAGCCGTCGGCGGCGTCCCACTGCAGCCGGTAGTCGCGGCCCGACCCGGCCAACGCCGCGTCGAACTCCTGCAACGCCGCCGTCACCGCTGTGCGCGTGGACTTGCGGGTCGCCTCGCTCGCGCGCACCGCTGCGGTGGCCGCGCTGAGGTTGCCGAACAGCGCGGCGACTTCGTCGGGCAGCACCACCGGTGTCGCCTCCGGCCCTGCCGTCGCGATCCGGTACAGCAGTTGCTCGGGCGTCGACCACGCGGCGTCGCTGCTCGGCCAGCGTCCGTCGGCGGGGGCGCCGAGCAGCGTCAGCAGATCCGGCTGGGCGTACGGCGCGAGGGCTCGCACCTCGGCCAACACCTCGGTGAGCGCGGTGGCCAGCGACTCGTGCGCGGTGCGGTAGGCGGCCTCGGCGTCGCCGACCGCCTCGATGGCCTGGTTGGCGGCCTTGCGCGCGGCCTTCTGCTCGGCCTTGGTCGCCTCGATCCGCTGCCGGGCCTGCTCCAACTCCCGGTCGATGTCGGCGGCGCCCGCGCCGAGCGCCTCGCGCAGGGTCTCGAGCTTGCGCAGCTGCTCCTCGTATCCGGTGCGCGCGGCCTCGGCCTCCTCCGCGAACGCCTCGGCCAGGTCGGCGGCCTCGGTCAAGCGGTCGTCGGCCTCGCGTTCGCGCTCCCGTTCGCGTTCGTGGTCGCCGCGCAGCCGCAGCAATCCCGTGCCCGTGTTCTCGAAATGCCGGATGGCCGCGGCCAGCGCGTCGATCTCCCTGGCGGTGCGCGGCGTGCGGTGTGCGGTGGCGGCCGCGCGCAGTTTCTTCTCCGCGGCCGACACTTCCGCGACCGCCTGGTCGAGATCGCGCTCGGCCTGGGTGGCGGCCTCCGCGCGCGATCGCAGCACGCCCGCGGCCTCCGACACCGCGCGCAATGCGGCGGTCACCGCGGTCGGGCGCGCGAGCGCCTTGGCGGCGGCGGAGATTCGGGCCAGTTCGGCGTCGGCGGCGGCCTCCTGCTGTTCGGCGGCGGCGCGGTCCTGCTCGGCGGCCGCCACAGCCGCGGTCAACTCGGCCGAGCGGATCTCGCGGCGCCTGGCGCGCGCGGTGGCGCCGATGAACTCGGCGTCGGTCTTGCGGTGGCGGCCGATCTGCACGCCCTGCCGGAACGCCCCGTTCACTCCGATCGCCACCACACCGCTGGGCTCGCCCGCGCCCTCGTGCAGAGCGATGGAAGCGAGCACACCGGCCACCACCTGCCGTGGCACCGCCAGCGTGTCCGAATCGTCTTCCACGACCAGTACGTCGGCGAGCGTGCGACCGGTCGGGCGTTCCGATTCGGGCAGCGGGACCAGGAACTGATCGGATTCGTAGTCCGGCGGCAGCTCGCCTTCCGGGCAGACCCAGGCGTCCAGCAGATTCGCGGCCTGCAACGCGGCCTCGATGCCTGCCGCGGTCTCGGGTGGCACCTCCTCGGCGAAGCGCACCAGCCGCCACAGCGCGGCGCCGGGCCGGTCACCGGTCCGGCCGCAGCGGCCCGCGAAGGCCGGCGGCGCGTCGTCCCGCCGGGCCGCGACTCGCTCGAGTTCGGCGGTCAGTTCCTCGATGCGCGCGGTGGCCGCGGCCACCGCCGCGCGAGCCTCTCGGCGGCGGGTGCGGATCTCCTCGAGCAGGGGTTCGGTGCGTTCGGCCAGCACCTCGGCCACCGTGGGGGCATCCGAACCGGCCTCGGCCAGCGCCGAATTCAGCGCTTCCAACAGTCCGGTGCGTACGGGGGTGTAGATCGCGCGGTGCTCGTCCCACCAAGCCCGCAACGCGGCCGCCGCCTCGGAGCGGGCCAAGCCGACCGCCGCTTCGGCGTGGGCGACCTCCGCCGCGGCGGCGTCCCGCAGTTCCCGCGCGCGCTCGGCCAGCCGCTCGGCCCTGGTGCGTTCGGCGGCGGCCGTGTCCACCGCGCCCACCGCCTTGCGCACGGCGCGCACGTCGGCGTCGCGCTCCTCGGCGTGCCCGCGCACCGCCGCGGTGAGCTGCTCGGCCCGCGCCGACTCCGGCAGCGGCGTCCACGCGATCCCCGCTTCCTCGGCGGCGGCGCGCAGGTCGTCCTCGCCGCGGGCGAGCGCGGCGGCGGCGGTGCGCAGCGCGGTGCGCGCGCGCTCGGCCTCCTGGGTCCGCTGGTCGAGGGTCTGGCGGGACTTGAGCGCCTTGTCGGCGTGCACACCGGCCGAGGTCTCCAGCCGTCGCACCGCGTCGGCGAGATCCTCGAGCTGCTGTTTGCCCTCGTAGGCGCTGGAACGTTGGAGGTTCTCCCGATCGGCGATGGCCTGCTCGTAGGCTCGGTCGGCGTCCTCGGCTCTCGCCTCCGCCGCGGCGCGCTCGGTCTCCCTGCGCTCGCGCAGCGCCGTGGCGGCGAACAGCGCGGTGCTCGCGTGGGTCACCGCGTCGAGCCGCGCCCGCACCTGGTCGACATCCGTCTTGGCTTGCACCGCAAGGTATTTGCGATACACCTCGACGAACGCCCTGGTCGCCGTGTCGGCGTGCACGAGACCCTCCAGGGTGCGGCCGACCTCCTCCATATCGCTGAACGAGCGGGCGGCGTCGAGGATCAATTGCTCGTCGAGCGGGCGCAGGCCGTCGGTGAGCGCCTGCGACAGGCCGCGCGGGTCCAGGTTCTTGGCCAGCTGCGGGCGGCGCAGCGTGAGGATCAGATTGATCAGCTGGTCGTAGCGTTGCGCTCCGAGGCCGAACATGCGCGCGTCGATCGCGTTGCGATAGTCCACCGGCCGGTCGACGATCGAGTCGGAGCCGATCTGCTCGGCCAACTGCTTGCGGGTGAACGGGCGATCGTCCGGGCCGATCAGGGAGAAGTCGATCCCCACCCGGCCGTCGGCGACGAAATACCAGCGGGTCACCTTGTCCGAGGATCGGGTGGCGCGCATGCCGATGCCGACGGTGACCGCCTCGGGATCCTCCCAGCGACCGCGCGCGAACTCCATCCAGACATAGGAGTAGGCCGAGTCCTGCTTGCGGTAGAGCAGGTTCGACTTCATCGTGCGTTCCTCGCCGGCGAACGGGTTCAGCCTGCGCGGCTCGATCCGTCCGTCCAGGACGAACGGGAACAGCACCTCCAGAGCCTTGGTCTTGCCCGATCCGTTCGGCCCGCGCAGCACCAATCTGCCGTCCGCGAAACAGAACTCCTGGTCGCGGTAGTCCCACAGGTTGACGATCCCGGCGCGGGTCGGGGTGAACCGCACTCCGCCGTGAATGAGCGACATTCGTCAGTTCCCTTCCGTCCCGGCGCCGCCGGGCCCGTAGGTGTCGGCCGCGGTGACGAACAGTTCCGCGGCCCGCTTGGTGCGGACGGTGACGACCGCGCCACGGTAGCGGGCCAGTGCGGGCAGCACGAGCAGTCCGTCCTCGACCACCCGGACCAGCCGCAGCCGTTGCAGCAGCGCCACCACCTCGGTGGTGAGACGCGCAACGTCGGCCTGCCATTGCGCGGCGAAGGTCGTGCCGTAGCGATCGGCCAGCGCCCGCACCGTCTCGTCCAGCCATGCCTGATCGATCAGGGGATAGCCGGATGCGACAGCCGGATCCGGCTGCTCCGGGGCGTCGGTCGCCGGGTCGGGTTCGGAGCGGGTCGAATCCGGCTCGGCGAGCGGCGCGAACAGCGTGGATTCGGGGATGGCTTCGTCGAGCTGGCCGGCGAGCGCGGCATCCGTCTCCGGGACGGCGCGGCGGCGCGGCACCGGGTGATCGATGTCGAGCACGCGGTCGGCGATCTCGCCGGCCAGCAGCAAGGCGACCTGCGCGAGCGTCCCGGTCCCCGGAAAGCGGACGTCCGACAGCCGTCCCGAGGTGTCGATCAGCGCCACGCCCTCCGCGCGGCGTTCGGCGCGCAGCCCGGTGAACAGCTCGACTTCCGCGACTACCCGCTCCTGAGCGAGCACCGGACGCTCCTCGGGCGCGAGATCGTCGGCGTACACCACCGGCTGCTCGACCAGCGCCCTGCGCACCCGCCGCGCGATCTCGGCGGTGGTCGTCGCGTGCGCGGAAGCTCCGGCGACCATGGGCTCTTCGGTGAGCAACCCGCGCACACCGTGCAGATGTTGCAGCGCGCGGGGCGGCCGGAACAGCGCGAAGACCACCGGCCGGTCGATGTCGTAGAGCGCCTCGCCCGCCTCCGGATCGCTGGCCCAGCCGCCGGCGTCGCCGTCGGCCAGGCTGAGCGCGCCGCGGACGGTCAGCCAGCCCACCGCGTCGACGAACGCGTCGCGGTCGGCGGCCCGGTCGGTGGCCAGTTCCAGTCCATCCACCCGGTTGGCGTAGGCGGCGACCTGATCGGCCAGCTCCGACAGCGTGATCTGATCCCCGGCGCGCCCCAGCGCGGCGAGCGCGAGGGCGAGGTAGGCGTAGCGGCGGCGGTCGAAGACTCGCTCGGCAGGTGTGCGTGCGGGCCTGCCCGCGTCCAAGCGGTCGATGACCGGGAAGACCCGCGCGGTGGTCTCGGTGACTTCCAGTCGGTAGCCGAACAATTCGGCCAGGTCCTCGCGCAACTCGGTGGCCCAGCGGCGGATCAGCGGCAGTGCGATCCGGTCCGGATAGGTGCGGGTCACCAGGTGATTGGCCAGGATCACCCGGGCGGCGCGTTGATAATTGTCCAGCGTGAGCGCATCGATGGTGCGTGCGTGCATCAGGGCCGCTCCCCGTGCGGGCGTGACCGTGCCCCGGTCGTCTGCTCGATCTTCAGCGAGCGGTTGTTCAATCGCAGCAGCCCGCGGGTGGTGCGCACGACGGTCGGACCGTCGTGCTCGGACACCGTCAGGGTGACGCCGCTGTCGGAACCGGTGGTGCCCGCCACCCGGCCCCGCACCGGAACCCACGCGGTCGAGGCGGCGTCCAGCAGCCGCAGCAGCACTTCGGTCTCCCGGTCGTCGAGCACACGTTCGTGCACGTCGCCGGAGGCCAGCGACCTGGCGGCCTCGGCGCGGGCCCGCTGCGCGTCCAACTGCGCCTCGCGCAGACGCCGGATGCCCGCGTCGTTGCGGTGGATACGGGCGGGCGCCCCGGCCGAGGGCGGGCGCCCGGTCTCGGCGAGCGTGCGCGAGATCTCCAACGGCGGTGCGTCCCACCAGGATCGAATCGCCGGGATCACGTCGGCGTCCGGGTGCTCCATCGCCAGGTGCCGCGGTTTGCCGAGCCCGAACACCGCGTCGAACAGCGCGTGGGCGCTGTCCACGGTGGGCGCCGCGGTGAACCAGCCGGCCAGATGCCGCAGCGCCGACTCCCGGCTGACCCCGCCGCGGCGCGTCTCGGTGACCCGCCGCAGCAACGACAGCACCGCGGCGATGGCGCTCATGGTGGCCTCGCGCAGCCGTTCGGCTTCCGTCGCCCCCGCCTGGTCACCGCCGCCGGAGGCCACGAACCAGGTCCGCAGTCCGTCCCACCTGGCCTGCCAATCCGACCGGCGTTCCTCGACGCTCAGCAGCACCCGCTCGTCGCAGCGCGCCGCGCGGACGATCAGGTCCTCGACGCCGGTCTCCTCGATCTCGGCGATCGCCGCGGCCAGCCGGGGGGTGAACCGGGCCAGGTCGAGGCTGAATTCCCGCATGTGCGCCAGCAGCGCGTCCTTGTGCGCGAGAAACGATTCCGGCGTGATCTCCGTGGTGCGGACCAGGTCGCCGAGTCCCAGATAGAAGTGCGCGGCGCGCGCGGCCAGGTCCGACAGCGCGGTGTCGAGACGGCGCAGCGTGCGGTAGACGCGCTCGGCGTCGCCCGCCCGGTTGACCTCGGCCAAAGTGTGCAGATCGGCCAGCAGCTCCGGCAGCACCAAGCGCGACAGCGATGCTTCGTCGAGACGGGCGCTGAGCACCCCGGCGACTGCCTGGTAGGCCTGGAAACCGGCCTGGGAGAACTGGTACACGTAGTGCCGATTGCGGTATTCGGCCAGCGTCGCGGCGCGGGTTCCGTCGTAACTGCGCTCCAGCACGCCCCACTGGTGCAGCTGGTCGAGCAGCGGGCCGATCTCCGCGGCGGTCAGCGGCGCCGCGGTCCGGCCGACAGCCGCCGGGGACGGGTCCGGCGCAGCGGTTTCCGGCTCGCCCTCGGGTGGACGGGTACGCGCCTGCGCCGAATCCACCCCGGTATTCGCGACCGGTTGGTTTGTGCCGACCGGCTCGGCCGGGTGCGGCGTGTTCCCGATGCGCTCGATCCACTCCGCGACGTCGTCGGCGTGCAACAGCACCACGTAGGCCGCCCGCGCGCCGTCGAACGCGCGCAGCACCCGGAGGTAATCGGCGCGGCGCTCGGCGGTGGCGAAGGAGAACAGCCGCAGCCGGTCGTCCCAGTGGGCGTCGGCCCAGCCGTCATCGGAGTCGGTCACCGGGAACAGGGTAGTAGCGGGCCGATCGCCACCCGCACGACGTTCCGGAGTCCGGCGTGGCCGCGTCCGGTTCGTCACCGTTCGCCGCGACCGCGGCGCAGGTCGGCTCACTCGACGGACAACGAACGCAACTGATCCAGGTACGCGCGGGTGCGCGGGTCACCGGGGAACCGCTCGATGATCTCGCGCGCGACTTCCCCCGCGATCCACATCAGCGAGGGCACCGACCGCCTGCTGCCCGCGAACGCGCGCATGCCCTCGGTCACCGCTAGTTCCAGGTCACGGTCGCGCACCGCGACCACGGCCAGGGTCAGATGCGCTTCGGAGACCCGCATCGGATTGCGCACGCTGCCGTCCGGGCGGGTGGCGTTGCGGATCACTTCCCGCGCGTAGGTTTCGGCGAGCCGATCCTCGCCCGCGACCCGGCAGCAGTCCATCGCGTAGAAGTCGAACTTGTTCGCGTCGATGACGAAATGGTTGTCCAGATTCGCCGGATGATCGAGTCGCTGCAAGATAGCTCGGCCCTCGTCGAGCGCCGCTTCCACCTCGCGCGGATTGCCCAGCCGCGCCCACGCTTTGGCGCGCTGGGCGGCGAGCTGCACACCGACGCGCAGATGCTGGCTTACTTCCAGCGTCGGCTGAACGGTCTCGATGACGCCGCGGTAGTTGCCCTGGGTCAGCGCGAACCATGCGGTCATTTCCGCTGCCCATGCGGCGATCTCGATGTTCTCCGCCTCCTGTGCCAGTGACTGGGCGGCGCGGCGGGTCGCCTCCGCGGCGGTGCGCCGGCCGAGGTCGTAGTCGACGCAGCCGACCAGCAGCGCCACCCATCCGGCGAGCACGAGGATCTCGCGATGCTGCGCGAGGGTCAGGCGACCGTCCAGCAACGAGGTGATCCTGCGCAGCCAGGCGGTGCCCTCGGTGTGCAGGTCGTGCGGGTCGGCGTAGGAGTACTCGCAGCACAGGCGTTCGGCGGTGATGCGGATGGCCTCCAGGGTCACCGAGGACACATCCGACATACGGAGGCGTCCGATGAACTCGAGGGTGTCCATGCCGGTCGCCGAGAGCAATTCGTCGTCCCGGTTCGGCCTGGCCTTGGGAAAGAACGCCGCGGTCACCGTGTCGAAGGTGGCGGCGATGATGGGCGCGTAGAAGTCGTCGGGGCGTGATTCGCCCGATTCCCAACGGCGCCAGTTGCGTAGGAGAGTACTGTCGGTCGGCAGGTTGTGCGAAGACTTTCCACGCATCACGCGAACAGCGTCGGCTTGCGACCACCCCCTCGCGTCACGCTCGGAACGCATTCGGACTGCCCAGACGGGTCGATCGTCGGTAGCGGCCACGTCTGTAGTATCGCACCAGTTAACGTTCGGTGGCCCGAAGAGGGCAGGCAGATGTCCGTGTGTTGCCAGCTACTTTCGCCGGCCCGCGTTGTGCATGCTTGAACTGGCGCCAGAAGTTTGCCAGCCCCTCCTGTAAGAGCAGTTGCAAGTACATCTGCTCTTGCACGAAGCGCAAATACCCCGTAAAACGGGTGGATCCACATAAGAGAACAGCGATCCCAATCCAACGGAGGTTCGGGTGGAAGCGTTGATCTATGGATACTTGCGTGACGATCTGGCCGACGGCCACAGCAAGGAGCTCGAGGCCGCGATGAGCAGCCTCGCCCGGGAGGAAGGGCTGTGCTTCGCCGCAACGTTCCATGAATCGACCGGCGGTGACGGGACGGCTTTCGCCGAGCTCACGGCGGAGCTCAAGCGCGCGGACGCGCACCATGTCGTGGTTCCCTCACTCGATCACTTTGCCGGCCAGACGATTCCGCGCGACATCCTGATCGCCAAACTGGCTCAGGAGGCGGCGGCGCGGGTGTGGACCGTGGAGAGCTGACCGTCGCGACCGAAACGCCCGATACCGCACCGACCCCCAGCGTCGCAGCCCGGTCACCGCGCCGGTGACGAGTACACCCGCTGCCAGGGAAGCGAGCAGCCCCGCCAACCGGTGCTGTTCGAACAGCGGGTATACCTGCCAGTGCAACAGATAGACGAACAGCGAGCCGTCGGCCAGCACCGCCGCGCAGACGGCGACGACGCCGGGGACCCGGACCGCGGACAACCACACCAGCGCGAGCAGACCCGCCATGATCAACCGTTCCCGCTCGGGAACACCGAAATAGCCGGGCACCGTGATCAGTACGACGGCGCTGACCGTCATCCGCTGCCACATCGACGTCGCCTTCGCCGCCGCCCAGCCGAGCGCGAACAGCCACACCGCCAGCGGAGAGAACGGAACATCCTTCGCCGAATACAGACCGAACGCCTGGTATCGAAAGACGAGGCTCAGCGCGACCAGCGCCATCGCGAACCAGAACGGCTCGGCCCGCTGCCACCGGTCCACCAGGGGAATCCGGATGAGCAGCCCGGCCGCCAGCATGAAATACACCAGCACCTCGAGAAACCACAGGTGCCCGGCGGTGGCGCTGTCGTGCGGGCCGAGGATCTTGTTCAGTAACAGGACATTCTGCCAGCCGTAATAGTCGGTGCGGGTCAGGGTCAGCGCGACCCAGACCGCCGTGGGCACCGCGATGTATCCCACGGCGCGCATGGTGTGGCGCCATCGCTCGGCAGGCGGCGCGGCGGTGACGCCGAACCGGGCGAAGTTGAAGCCGGCCACGCCGAGCAGCACGTGCGCCGCGCCCCAGAGCACGAACACTCCGGCGTGCGAGCTCACGATGAGCGCGATGCCGATCGCGCGCAGCAGCGTCCCGGTGTCGAGCGCGCGCCCGAAACGCCTCCGCCCCGCCGGTATCCGTTCCAATTCCGCTACGGACGTGTTCGGCCAGTCCGTGGGCAGGCGGCCGAGCGCCCGCTCCAGGCGTGCCGCGGTGGTCACGTAGGTGAGCGAGTTCCCGCCGAGGTCGACGAACGTGCTGTCCGGGTGGATCCGCGCGGGATCTATGCCGAGCGTCGTGGCGTAGACGGCGCGGATGTCGCGCACCTGCGGCGCGGCTTCGGCCAAGCGGCGGATAGCGGGGTAGTCGGGTTTGCCGTTCGGTAGCCGAGGGATTCGTCCGACCGAGTGGACCCGGATGGCGGCTGCGGGCAGCCCGGACAGCCGGGCGGCGAGTTCGGTGGGATCGGACCGGGAGGCCTCCACGGCGACGACGAGGTGGGCGTCGTCGTCGGTGCAGCACGCCGTGCAACCGGCCTCCGCGAGCCCGGATTCGAGACGCTCCAGATCGATGCGCAGTCCGAAGATCTTGGCGAACCGGCTACGCCTGCCGACCACCTGATACAGGCCCTCGGGTGTGCGCCGGGCCAGGTCGCCGGTGCGCAGGGCATCGACCGTACGGCCGAGTGCGAGGTCGGCGGCGGACGTCGCGTACCCCATCATCACATTGGCCCCGCGATAGACCAGTTCGCGCGATTCGTCCCCGTCGTCGGCTTCTTCGACCGGCTCGAGGGTGAATTCACCGCCCGGGATCGGGATTCCGATGCAGTCGGGGTGCGCGTCGGCCAGATGCGCGGGCAGATAGGCCATCCGGGCGGTGGCCTCGGTCTGGCCGTACATGACGACGAACTCCCAGCCGCGTTCCCGGCCGAGCGCGGCGTATTCCCGTACCCGCTCGGGCGCGAGCCGCCCACCGGCCTGGGTGACATAGCGCAGGTGCGGCAGGTCCATGCGGGCGAAACCGATACGGTCGAGCAGATCGATGGTGTAAGGAACAGCGGCGAACGACGTTGCGCGACAGTCCCGGAAGGCGTGCCAGAACTGGGTATCCAATACCGACTGGTCGGTGAGCATGAGGCTCGCCCCACGCCACAGGTGGCTGTGCACCACCGACAGTCCGTAGCAGTAGAACATCGGCAAGGTGGTGGCCGCGCAGTCGTCCGGTCCGATGGCCAGGTACTCGGCGATGGCCGCCGCGTTCGAGCGCAGGTTCGTCGCCGACAGCCGGACCAGCTTGGGCGATCCGGTGGACCCCGAGGTGCTCAGCAGCAGCGCGAGATCCGGATGCAGGCGATGCGCCGAGTGCTGCCGGACCACTCGGGTGCGTCCGTCCTCGATGAGCACGTCCGGGTCGTAGGCGTCCCGCAACTCCGCAGTGATCCGCTCGGTCAGCAAGACGACGCATCCGGCGTCGAGCGCTGCGAGGTAGGCGACGAGCGAGGCGAGATCGTTGCGCGCGGCGAGCGCGACGAGGCGGCGGGCGGGGCCGAGTTCGGTGGCGAAGGCTTCGACGAGCGACGCAAGCCGAGCGTAGGTCACCTGCCGGGGGACCGAGGCCCGGTCGCCGCCGTTCGCGCCCGCGCGGTCGGGGCACCGGACGGCGATCCGCTCGTCGAAGGTGCGCAGACGCTCGACGATCGGATGGGCGGTCACCGGCGAAAGTGTAGGAGGCGGTCGTTCCGACCCGGAGGTGGCCCCCCGGCGAACTTCCGGTGAACCCGGCGGGCGGCGCCGAACGCGCCGCCGCGCAACCGATCAGAGACCGAAGCTGCCCGGACCCCGTCTGCGCAGGTACTTCTCGAATTCCGCCGCGATGGCGTCGCCGTCGATCTTGGCCATCGCCTCGTTCACGTCGACCGCCGCGTCGCCGCGCTCCTCCAGCGAGCGCACGTACTCGCTGATCTCCTCGTCGCCCACGGTCATCTCGTTCACCGCGGTCTCCCAGTCCTCGGCCTGCTTGGGCAGCTCACCCAGCGGCACCTCGATGTCGAGCACGTCCTCCACCCGGTGCAGCAGCGCGATGGTCGCCTTCGGATTGGGCGGCTGGGAGACATAGTGCGGGACGGCGGCCCAGAACGACACCGCGGGGACCCCCGCCTTCACGCACTGGTCCTGCAGCACGCCGGTGATCCCGGTCGGACCCTCGTACCTGGTCTGTTCCAGGTTGAACCGCTCGGCCGCCTCCTTGCTGTAGGCCGAGCCCGTCACCGGCACCGGGCGGGTGTGCGGAGTGTCCGCCAGCAGCGCGCCGAGAATGACCACGGTCTGCACCCCGAGCTGTTCGATGAACTCCAGCAGGTCGCCGCAGAAGCTGCGCCAGCGCATATTCGGTTCGATGCCGCGCAGCAGGACCACGTCGCGGTCGCTGCCGGGCGGCGAGCAGACCGACAGCATTGTCGACGGCCACTGGATTTCCCTGGTCACACCGTCCACCTGACGCACCGTCGGCCGGTTGACCTGATAGTCGTAGTAGTCCTCGGAGTCGAGCTCGGCCAACGGCTCGGCGTCCCAGATCAGTTCCAGATGCTCGACGGCGCCGCTGGCCGCGTCACCGGCGTCGTTCCACCCCTCGAAGGCGGCGACCAGTACCGGATCCCGCAACGTCGGCAGTTCCGGATCGGGAGTTTCACTGGCGTTCACTCGGTCAGCCTACGGCGTGCGGCGAAATGGCGTGTCGTATGACGGCCGGACCGGGTGGCGTGTTTCCGCGCGCGGACAGGGCGGCGCCGCACGGCGCGTGTGGTCCAGGACACCGAGGCGCGACGCCGTGGCCTGGATCGTCGGCCCCGCCCACTACGCTGGAGCGCATGTCTGCGTCCATCCCCGCCGAGTTCGACACCACGCTACTCGACACGCTGCGCCGCCGTGTCGTCATCGGCGACGGTGCGATGGGCACCATGCTGCAAGCGGCCGATCTGACCCTGGACGATTTCCGCGGGTTGGAGGGCTGTAACGAGATCCTCAACGACACCCGCCCCGACGTGCTGCGCGGTATCCACCGCGCCTACTTCGAAGCGGGCGCCGACGCGGTCGAGACCAACACCTTCGGCTGCAACCTGCCCAACCTCGCCGACTACGACATCGCCGACCGGATCCGCGACCTCTCCGAGCGTGGCACCAGGCTGGCCCGCGAGGTCGCCGACGAGATGGGGCCGTCCTCCGACGGTACGCCACGCTATGTGCTCGGCTCGATGGGGCCGGGCACCAAGCTGCCCACGCTCGGTCACGCCCCGTTTGCCGCGCTGCGCGACGCCTACACCGAGGCCGCCCTCGGCATGCTGGACGGCGGCGCCGACGCCATCCTCATCGAGACCTGCCAGGACCTGCTGCAGGTCAAGGCGGCGGTGACCGGCAGCAAGCGCGCGATGGCGAAGCTGGGCCGCCGGATCCCGATCATCACGCACGTCACGGTGGAGACCACCGGCACCATGCTGGTCGGCAGCGAGATCGGCGCGGCGCTGACCGCGCTGGAACCGCTCGGCATCGACATGATCGGCCTGAACTGCGCGACCGGCCCGGACGAGATGAGCGAGCACCTGCGCCACCTGTCGCGGCACGCGCAGGTGCCGGTCTCGGTGATGCCGAACGCCGGCCTGCCCGTGCTCGGCGCCGACGGGGCGGTCTACCCGCTCACCCCCGAGGAACTGGCCGTGGCGCTGCGCGGGTTCGTCACCGAGTTCGGCCTCGCCCTGGTCGGCGGCTGCTGCGGGACCACGCCCGAGCACATCCGCCAGGTCACCGCCGCGGTGCGCGAGGTGGAGCCGACCCTGCCGCCGATCGCCGAGCGGCGCGCGCCGGTGCACGAGCCGAGCGTGTCCAGCATGTACACCGCGGTGCCGTTCGAGCAGGACGCCTCGGTGCTGATGATCGGCGAGCGGACGAACGCGAACGGTTCCAAAGCGTTCCGCGAGGCCATGCTCGCCGGGGACTGGCAGAAGTGCCTGGACATCGCCAAGGACCAGACCCGCGACGGCGCGCACATGCTCGACCTGTGCGTCGACTACGTCGGCCGCGACGGCACCCGCGACATGGCGGAGCTGGCGAGCAGGCTGGCCACCGCCTCGACGTTGCCGATCATGCTCGACTCCACCGAGACCCCGGTGCTGCGGGCCGGGCTGGAACACCTCGGCGGGCGGTGCGCGGTCAACTCGGTGAACTACGAGGACGGCGCCGGTCCCGATTCGCGTTTCCAGCAGACCATGCGCCTGGTGGCCGAGCACGGCGCGGCGGTGGTCGCGCTGACCATCGATGAGGAGGGCCAGGCCCGCACCGCGGCGAAGAAGGTGGAGATCGCCGAACGGCTGATCGCCGACATCACCGGCAACTGGGGGCTGGCGGAGAGCGACATCATCATCGACACGCTCACCTTCACCCTCGGCACCGGCCAGGAGGAGTCGCGCCGCGACGGGCTGGAGACCATCGAGGCCATCCGCGAGCTCAAGCGCCGCCATCCTCGGGTGCAGACCACTTTGGGCCTGTCCAATATCTCCTTCGGCCTCAATCCGGCCGCCCGGCAGGTGCTCAATTCGGTCTTCATGCACGAATGCGTCCAGGCCGGTCTGGATTCCGCGATCGTGCACGCCTCCAAGATCCTGCCGATCAGCCGCATTCCGGAGGAACAGCGGGAGGTCGCGCTGGATCTGGTGTACGACCGCCGCGCGGAGGGTTACGACCCGCTGCAGAAACTGATGGCCCTGTTCGAAGGCGTGTCCACCTCCTCGTCGAAGGCCTCGCGTGCGGAGGAACTGGCCGCGCTTCCGCTGTTCGAGCGGCTGGAGCGGCGCATCGTCGACGGTGAACGCGCCGGGATGGAAGCCGACCTGGACGCGGCGATGACCGAGGTGCCGCCGCTGCAGATCATCAACGAGACCCTGCTCGCCGGGATGAAGACGGTCGGCGAGCTGTTCGGGTCAGGACAGATGCAGCTGCCGTTCGTGTTGCAGTCCGCCGAGGTGATGAAGGCCGCCGTCGCCTACCTCGAGCCGCACATGGAGGCCACCGACGACAGCGGCAAGGGCCGCATCGTGCTGGCCACGGTGAAGGGCGACGTGCACGACATCGGCAAGAACCTGGTCGACATCATCCTGTCGAACAACGGCTACGAAGTGGTCAACCTCGGCATCAAACAGCCGATCGGCACCATCCTGGACGCCGCGGTGGACAAGAAGGCCGACGTCATCGGCATGTCCGGGCTGCTGGTCAAGTCGACCGTGGTGATGAAGGAGAACCTCGAGGAGCTCAACGCCAAAGGCGTGGCCGATCAGTTCCCGGTGCTGCTCGGCGGTGCGGCGCTCACCCGCTCCTACGTGGAGAACGACCTGGCCGACGTCTACGAGGGCGACGTGCACTACGCGCGCGACGCGTTCGAGGGACTGCGGCTGATGGACGACATCATGACCCGTAAGCGCGGCGGCGACCTCGACCCGGACAGCCCCGAGGCCATCGCCGAGCGGGAGAAGGCGGCCGAGCGCAAAGCGCGCCACGAGCGCTCCAAGCGGATCGCCGCGGAACGCCGGGCGGCCGAGGTGCCCGTCGTGGTGCCGGAGCGCTCCGACGTCGCGGCCGACCTGCCCGTGCCGGTACCGCCGTTCTGGGGCACCCGCGTGGTGAAAGGCCTCGCGGTGCACGAGTATTCGGGCCTGCTGGACGAGCGGGCGCTGTTCCTGGGGCAGTGGGGCCTGCGTGGGCAGCGCGGCGGCGACGGACCCGGCTACGAGGAATTGGTGGAGACCGAGGGCAGGCCGCGGCTGCGCGCCTGGCTGGACCGGTTGAGCACCGAGGGCGTGTTGCAGCATGCCGCGGTGGTGTACGGCTACTTCCCCGCGGTGTCCGAAGGCGATGACGTCATCGTGCTCACCGAACCGGACCCCGACGCGCCGGAACGGCACCGGTTCACCTTCCCGCGTCAGCAGCGCGACCGGTTCCTGTGCATCGCCGACTTCATCCGTTCGCGGGACTACGCCCGAACGACCGGCCAGGTGGATGTGCTGCCGTTCCAGCTGGTCACGATGGGTCAGCCGATCGCCGACTTCGCCAACGAGCTGTTCGCGGGCGACAGCTACCGCGACTACCTCGAGGTGCACGGCATCGGCGTCCAGCTCACCGAGGCGCTCGCCGAGTACTGGCACCGCCGCATCCGTGAGGAACTCGTCCTCGACGGCCACGCGGTCGCCGACTCCGACCCGGCGGACGTGCAGGAGTACTTCAAGCTCGGCTATCGCGGCGCGCGGTACTCCTTCGGCTACGGCGCCTGCCCGGAGTTGGAGGACCGCGCCAAACTGGTCGACCTGCTCGAGGCCGGTCGCATCGGCGTCGAACTCTCCGAGGAGCTGCAGCTGCATCCGGAGCAGTCCACGGACGCCTTCGTCCTGCTGCATCCGGAGGCGAAGTACTTCAACGCGTAAGCCTTGGCCTGCCGGTCATAGCGAAATGCTCTCGGGTCAAGGGCCTTCGCTACCTGGCCGGATGCTGCGTCACGCACCGCCCGGCGCGCTCGTCGGCGCGTCATCGTGGGTGGGCGCGCGCTGCTGACCTGCGAGATCACCGGTGCCGGCGTGGGGAGGTGGATGTCTGTCGGGTGGATGTGCCATTGTCGAAGGCGTTGTAACTGCATCCGGGGCAGTCGGCGGATGCGTTCGCGTCACTGCTCAGTGGTGCAAAGCACCTCGGCGCGTACGCTTTCGGAGTCCCTCCCGGCTTGCGCGTGGAGTGCGGAACGGCTAGGCGCGCAAGTAGGAGAGGCACACCACCATGACGGCGGATCGACTGATCGCGGGACGGTATCGGCTCACGGATCCGATCGGCACCGGCGCCATGGGTGTGGTCTGGCGGGCCACCGACGTCCGGCTGCAGCGCACCGTCGCGGTCAAACAGGTGCTGCTCGGTCCAGGACTCACCGGATCGGCTGCGCTGGAGGCGAAACGGCGTGCGATGCGGGAAGGGCGGATCGCCGCGCGGCTGCACCACCCGAACGCCATCACCGTGTTCGACGTGGCCGAGGACGACGGCCAGCCCTGGCTGGTCATGGAGTACATGGACGCGCCGAGCCTGGCGACCAAACTGTCGGGCGATCGCACGCTGCCGCCGCTCGAGGTCGCGCGGATCGGCGCGCAGGCGGCGAGCGCCTTGGCCGCCGCGCACGACGCGGGGATCATGCACCGGGACGTGAAGCCGGCGAACCTGCTGGTCGCCGACGACGGCACGGTCAAGATCACCGATTTCGGCATCTCCAGGGCGGTCGGCGACGTGACGGTCACGGCCACCGGCTTCCTCGCCGGGACACCGGCCTATCTCTCACCCGAGGTCGCCCGCGGCGAGGACCCGGAACCGGCGTCGGACGTCTTCGCGCTCGGTTCCACGCTGTACGCGGCGGTGCAGGGCACCCCGCCCTTCGGCGAGGGGGACAACCCGCTCGCCCTGCTGCACGCGGTCGCGCAGGCCGAGATCCCGGCGCCGGAGGGCGCGGGCGCGCTGGGGCCGGTGCTGATGTACCTGCTCGCCCCGTCCGTCGCCGACCGTCCGACCATGCGCGAGGCGAAAGAGGCCCTGGAAGCCGTTGCGGCGGGACGGGATCCCCAGGTGCCCGCGCCGGTGACGAAGGTGATCCCCGCGCCGGGAACGGCTGCCGCCGCGACGACCGTCCTGCCGAACCGAGCCGCCACGGTTTCGCCGGAGCGGCAGGACGAGACCGGAGTCACCGCGATCGTGCCGGGTAGGTCCGCGCCGCAACCCGTTACGCCACCGCCGGCGCCTAAGCGAGCGGCCGGGCTGGTGGCGACGTTGCCGGGCGTTCTGCGCGTCCGGCAGCGCGGCCGGCTGATCGCCGTGGAAGCCGCCGCGGTGGTCGCGGTGCTGATCCTGGTCGCCGTCATCGCGACGCTGACCAGAGCGGACGGCGAGGGTGACGCCGCGCCGACGTCCTCGGTGGCGCCTCCGGCTGCCGTGGCGCCCGAGAACACGGTGGCACCGTCCGGCGCGGCCGGCCCGGAGCCACGACAGGCCCCGGCACAAGCTCCCGCCCAAACCCCGCCGCAGGCTTCGGCTTCCCCAGCGCCCACCTCCGGGGCCGTGCCGGGGCCCGCGGCCACGTCCGTGGGCGTCCCACCGCCTCCGCCGGCCCCGGGAGCCACCGCGCCGGCGCCGACGACGAACCCTGTCCCGAACACCACCACTCCGCCGCCCAGCAGCACGCCGCAGCCCACCACCTCCAGCCCGGCCCCGACCACGACCGGCCCGACCGCCACCGCGACGACCACCCCGTCCGCGCCGACATCCGACCGGATCGCCTCGTTCATCCAGGGCTACTACGGCATGCTGCCCGCCAACGTGTCCGGCGCGTGGACCCAGCTCGCACCCGGATACCAGGCGCAGACCGGTTACGACTCCTACGTGAACTTCTGGGGCACGATTCGGTCGGTGCGCGTGGGCTCGGTCACGCAGAACGGTGCGAACCGGGCGGTGGTCGCGCTGACCTATACCCTGAAGAACGGCACGACGACCTCCGAGAACCGCTGGATCGAGGTCGTCGGCGACAGTGCCAAACTGCAGATCGCCGCATCGGGCACCTAGGGGTGAAGTCCAGAGGTCGGCCGGGTGCCCGGTGGCAGACCTTCGATGGCACGGGTTCGGTACGTTCGTCCGCCGCTTCGGCGGCCGGGGCCGAGCCGTGCCCGTAACCGTGGACATGATCTAGGAGAAGGACCGAAACGTGACAGCGCGACTGGCTGGAGTGCTCTGGGACATGGACGGCACGCTGCTCGACTCGGAGAAGCTCTGGGACGTCGCGGTGCGGGAGCTGGCGCGCGAGCACGGCCACGAGATGACCGACGCGATCCGGCACGCGCTGATCGGGGCGTCCGGCCCGAACGCGCTGCGGATCATGTTCACCGGTCTCGGCATCGAGCCGACCCCCGATTCGCTGCGTGCGGCGGGGAAGTTCCTGGAGCGGCGGGTGACCGAATTGATGACCGGCCCCATCCCGTGGCGGCCGGGTGCGAAAGACGCGCTCGCCATGGTGCGTGCCGCGGGGTTGTCCAGCGCGCTCGTCACCAATACCAAGCGGTCGCTCACGGAGTTCGGTCTGGACACGCTGGGGCGTGACTTCTTCGACGTCTCGGTCTGCGGCGACGAGGTGGCGCACGGCAAGCCGGAGCCGGACGTCTACCTGCGCGCCGCCGGGCTGCTCGGGCTCGATCCGAGGCAGTGTGTGGCAGTGGAGGATTCGCCGACCGGTGCGCGTGCGGCGCAGGCGGCGGGTTGCGCCGTGCTGGTCGTCCCGTGCGAGATCCCCGTGCCGGACGCGCCGCGGCGGGTGTTCCGGGATTCGCTGATCGGACTGACCGTCGCGGATCTCGAACACGCTCTGCGCGTGCGGGGTTGAGTCGACAGGGTGATCGCGCCGCCCCCTGAGTTCGTCGAGAGTTACTGTGCCGCAACGGGTGTGCGCGCAGATGATAGGTGTGACCGTGATCACCGGCAATCTCGCCGAATCCCGGGCGTGTCGGCGAGCGCTCCACCAAAATGACGCCATGGCAGCGTTGGGCGTCCTCGACGAGATCGTTGATACCGCACAATATCCCCTGGCGGACCCGGAAGGACCCGCGCTGCGGGAAGCGATCCGGCGCGCCCGTGCCGAGCTGGCCGAGACCGGTTGCACGGTGCTACGTGGATTCATCCGTCCCGAACTGACCGAAACCCTGCGGGCGCAGGGCGAGCTGATGGCCCCGCACGCGCACTACGAGGTCGAGCGGGTCAACGCCTACAACATTCCCCTGGACGCCGACCTGCCGCAGGACCACCCCGGCCGGATCGTGCTGGAACGGGGCAACGCCTTCGTCCCCCGTGACCGCATTCCCGCCGACGCGCTGATCCACCGGCTCTACACCGACGAACTGTTCCAGCGCTTCGTCGCCGACTGCTTCGGCCTGTCCGAACTGCACGAGTTCGCCGATCCCCTGGCGGGACTGTGCCTCAACGTCGTCGCGCCGGGAATGTCGCATCCCTGGCATTTCGACACCAACGAATTCACCGTCTCGATGCTCACCCAGCCCGCCGAGGACGGTGGCGTCTTCGAGTACTGCCCCAATATCCGCACACCCGAGGCGGAACATCTCGACGACGTCCGCGCCGTGCTCACCGGCACCGGCGAACGATTCGTCCAGCGGCTCGAACTGCGTCCGGGCGACCTGCAGCTGTTCCAGGGTCGCTTCTCGTTGCACCGCGTCTCACCCGTCGGCGGTGCGCGCCAGCGCCATTCGGCCATTTTCGCCTACACCGATCGTCCCGGGATGGTCGGCACGGTGGAACGCACCCGGCAGTTGTTCGGCCGCGTGCTACCCGACCACCTAGCCGCCGCGGCCGACGCCGTCCGGGGCGATCGACTGCTCGACTGAGCCGAACGGCTCGACTGACCGAGCTCGACCCGAGAGGACCGACAGTGCCAGTGCCGTTAGACACCACCGGGAAAGCGTCTTTCGACGATATCTACGTCCGCCCGGATCCACGCGCTTACTACGCGCGCATGTCCGAACTGGACTACCGCATTCCGGAACTGGCGAAACCGCTCTTCCAGCAGCAGATCCGGGAGTTCCGCGCCTCCGCCCGGGTCGGCGTGCCGACCGTGCTCGATCTCGGGTGCTCCTACGGCGTCAACGCCGCGCTGCTGCGTCTGGACACCACCATCGGCGAGCTGGCCGAGCACTACGCCGCCGCGGACGCCGACCGCGCCGATCTGATCCGGCGCGATCGAGCCCGCGTCGCGGCGCGGGCCGAGGCCGAGGACGTCCGCTTCATCGGGATGGACGCCGCGCGCCCGGCCCTCGAGTACGCGCGCGAGGCCGGGCTCCTGCACGAGGCGGTACACGCCGACCTGGAGTCCGGCGAACCGACCGACGAGCAGCGCGCCCTGCTGGCGACCGCCGATGTGGTCGTCTCCACCGGCTGCGTCGGCTACATCACCGAGAAGACTTTGACCCGAGTGGCCACCGCGCACCCGCGCAGGCGGCCGTGGATGGCACACTTCGTACTGCGCATGTTCGACTTCGCACCGATCGAGGCGGAACTCGCCGCGCTCGGCTACCGGACCGAGCAGGCGCCGGGGTTGTACCAGCAACGCCGGTTCGCCTCCGCGGCCGAACAGGCGCAGGTGCTGAACACCCTGTCCGCCAACGGGATCGACACGACCGGCCGGGAAGATCAGGGCTGGCTGTATGCCAACCTGTATGTCTCCAGGCCGCTGCCGAAACATCACGCCGACACCGAGGACTCGCATTGACCGAACGCACCTTCGCCGCCGACGACCACCTACCCCGGGTGCCCCTGCCGACGCTGGAGGACAGCTGTAGCCGGTTCCTGCAGTGGTGCGAGCCGCTGCTGACCGCCGACGAGATCGCGGCCACCCGGGCCGCGGTCGACGACCTGCTGCGGCCCGACGGGCCGGGGCGCACGCTGCACGCGGCGCTCGCGGAGTACGACGCGACGCCCGGCGTCGGCAGCTGGCTCGACCTGTTCTGGCCGTCGCGGTATCTGGGCAGGCGCGACCGGATCGCCCTGAACGCGAACTTCTTCTTCCTGTTCCAGGACGACACCCCACTGGCCGCGTCCACCGCCGCGACCCAGGTGGACCGTGCGGCGGGCATCATCTCCGCCGCCGTCGACTACAAGCTGGCGCTCGACCGGGAGGCCATCCCGCCGGTGACCCAGCGCGGGCAGCAACTGTCCATGTGGCAGAACAAGTACCTGTTCTCCGAGACCAGGATCCCCGGCGTGGAGCAGGACACGGTGCGCGTGCCCTACAGCGCGGAATGGCCGGGCCCGTCGCAGGCCCGGCACATCGTGGTGTTCTTCCACGGCAGCACGTTCCGGATGGACGTGATCGGTCCGGACGGAGCGCCGTACTCGCCGGAGGATCTCGCCGACGGGCTGCGCGCGGTGCTGAAGGCGGGCGCGCGCCCGGCACGCACCGACACCGCCGTGGGGCACCTCACCACCAAGGCTCGCGCGGAATGGGCGCAGAGCAGGCAGCGGCTGCTGGCCGAGCCGGCGAACGCGGCGGCGCTGGACACCATTGAGACCGCACTGTTCGCCGTCTGCCTGGAGGACTTCGCTCCGCGCGACGAGCTGCACGCCTGCGACGAGCTGCTGCACGGCGACAGCGCGAACCGGTGGTTCGACAAGTCGGTGTCCTTCATCGTCTTCGCCGACGGACAGGCCGGCATCAACGTCGAGCACTGCGGGCTGGACGGCACCACCATCCTGTCGTTCGTGGACACCCTGCTGGAGACCACGGTGCAGGAGCACGCCGCCCACTCCGGCGCGCAGGCGCAGGGGCTGCCCGCGGTGGAGGCGGTCGAGTTCGTGCTGGACGAGGCACAGCGCAGCGATATCGCCGCGGCGGGCGCGGCCTTCGCCCAGTACGCGGCGGCGAACGCCACCCAGACGGTGTCGTTCCCGGATTTCGGCACCGCCAAGGCCAAGCAGCTGGGCATCTCGCCGGACGCGTTCGCGCAGCTGAGCTACCAGTTGGCCCACCGGCGCAGCAAGGGGCTCACCGGCGCGACCTACGAGTCCATCGCCACCAGGCAGTACCGCAACGGCCGCACCGAGGCCATGCGGGTGATCACCCCGGAGATGATCGCCTTCGTGGACGCGATGCAGGACCAGGACGCGAGCGCCGAGGCGAAGCTCGCCGCGGCGCGCACCGCCGCGGCCGCGCACGTGGAGCGGGCCAAGCAGTGCCAGGCCGGGGACGCGCCCGAGCAGCACCTGTGGGAGTTGCAGTGGATCCAGCGGCGCCGCGGCGCGGAACTGGGCGTCACCGACCCGATCCCGCTCTACGACAGCCCCGGCTGGACGATCATGCGGGACGACTACCTGAGCACCAGCTCGGCGCCGTCGGTCAACATCCGTTACTTCGGCTTCGGCTCCACCAGCTCCCGCTGCATCGGCATCGCCTACGTCCTGCTGCCGGACCGCTGGAATCTCTACCTCGCCACCCCGAAACCGGTCGCCGACCAGATGTACGCCTTCGCCGACCACCTCCGCACGGCCGTCGCCGATCTGCAGGCGCTGCTCGCCGGAAACTAGCGTTCTCCGCCCGGTGCGCCCGCCACGGCAAGGGGCGGGCGCACCGGGCGGTTGCCTTCACCGGCCTTCGTGGGCCGGAGCAACAGGCCCGCATCCGGGTCTGAAACAATGGCTCATCGTGAAGAACTTCGAATCCCTGTTCGCCGAGCTGCAGGATCGTGCGGTCAACCGCCCCGAGGGGTCCGGAACCGTTGCCGCGCTGGACGCAGGCGTGCATACCCAGGGTAAGAAGGTGCTCGAAGAGGCCGGCGAGGTGTGGCTGGCCGCCGAACACGAGAGCGACGAGTCGCTCGCCGAGGAGATCTCCCAGCTGCTGTATTGGGTGCAGGTGCTGATGGTGGGTCGCGGGCTGAAGCTCGAGGACGTGTACCGACATCTGTGACGGCACGTCCGACACCCGTTACACCTCCCGAAAGGACTCCCTCCATGCTGCGCGTCGCAGTCCCCAACAAAGGCGCCCTCTCCGAATCCGCCGTCTCGATCCTCGCGGAGGCGGGATACCGCAAGCGCACCGATTCGCGCGACCTCACCGTGCTGGACCCGGCCAATCAGGTCGAGTTCTTCTTCCTGCGGCCCAAGGACATCGCGATCTACGTCGGTTCCGGCGAACTGGATCTCGGCATCACCGGACGTGATCTGGCCCTCGACTCCGGCGCGCCGGTGCAGGAACGGCTCGCGCTCGGCTTCGGCCGCTCCACCTTCCGCTACGCGGCCCCGGCCGGACGCGAATGGAAGGTCGACGACCTGCGTGACAAGCGCATCGCGACGTCCTACCCGAACCTGGTGCTCGCTGATCTGCGCCGCCGCGGCATCGAGGCCGAGGTGATCCGCCTCGACGGCGCGGTGGAGATCTCCATCCAGCTCGGCGTCGCCGACGCCATCGCCGACGTGGTCGGCTCGGGGCGCACGCTGCGCCAGCACAACCTGGTCGCGTTCGGTGAATCGCTGTGCGACTCCGAGGGCGTGCTGGTCGAGCGCGAGGACGCCGATCGCGGCGACCGGGCGCGCAATCAGCTCGTCGCCAGGATCCAGGGCGTGGTGTTCGCCCAGCAGTACGTCATGCTCGACTACGACTGCCCGAAGAACCTGCTCGACGAGGCGGTCGTGATCACCCCCGGGCTGGAGTCGCCGACCGTGGCGCCGCTGGCCGACACCGGATGGGTGGCGGTGCGCGCGATGGTTCCGCGCAAGCAGAGCAACGAGCTGATGGACAAGCTGGCAGATCTGGGCGCGAAAGCCATCCTGGCCACGGACATCCGCTCCTGCCGGGCATTCTGAACGCCGGATTCGCCCGATCCGCCTGATCCGTTCAGGCTGAGCGCAATCGGTGTGCGCTGTGACCGGGGGTTGCTACCGTGCGGCCTCTCGATGAGGAAACGCAAGGAGCCCCCGTGTCACAGTCACCACCCGAGGAGCAGTCGGGCAGCACATTCACCTGGAACGAGGACTGGCTGGCGGCGATCGCCGGGCTGGTCTTGATCGCGCTGGTCCTGCTCGGCGCGATTCCGGATTGGCTGGTGCCGTGATGGCCGAGACCGGAGCCGGAGCGGCGAAGGAACCGGAGACGCTGGCCGACAACCGATCTGCGGCCGACGCGCCGTCCGGGCTGCCCTCGTCGGAGACCGAGGCGGTGCAGGCGACGTCCCGGCCGACCATCGCGGCCATCGTCGCCGGTGTCGCGGTCGTGCTGGTACTGGGCGCTCTCACCCGCTACTTCGAGACACACGTCCCGCGGTGGTCGGTGGACACCCCGTTCCAGCGGGTCGCCAAGTCGATCGAATTCCCGGTGTACGCCATCGCCCTCGGCCTGCTCGGCAATCTCGTACTGAGCAAACTCGGACTGCGGGACCGGCTTTCGGCGGGCTTCCGCACCGAGTTCTTCATCAAGACCGGCGTGGTGCTGCTCGGCGCATCGATCAACCTGAAGGTGCTGGTCACCGCGGCGGGCCCGTCGATCCTGCAAGCGCTGCTGCTGATCACCACCGTGTTCGGTTTCACCTGGTGGCTGGGCGGACGTCTCGGGCTGGACGACAAGCTGCGCGCGCTGCTGTCCTCGGCGGTGTCGATCTGCGGTGTCAGCGCGGCCATCGCCGCGGCGGGCGCGGTGCAGGCGCGGCGCGAGCAGATCGCCTACGCGGCCTCGCTGGTGATCGTCTTCGCGCTGCCGTCGATCTTCCTGCTGCCCTGGCTGGCGGAGGTGCTCGGGCTCTCGGACGAGGTCGCGGGCGCCTGGATCGGCGGCAATATAGACACCACGGCGGCGGTCGCGGCCTCGGGCGCGATCGCGGGGGAGAAGGCGCTGCAGATCGCCACGATCGTCAAGACCACGCAGAACGCGCTGATCGGCGTGGTCGCCATCGCGCTGACCGCGTACTTCACGTTGCGTGTCGAGCGCACGCCCGGTGCGGTGCGGCCGTCGCCGCGCCAGTTCTGGGAGCGGTTCCCGAAGTTCGTGCTCGGCTTCGTCGCCGCATCGATCATCGGCACGCTGTACCTGCAGGCGGTGGACAAGAAGTCCGGCGCGGCGCACATCGCGATCGTCAACGATCTGCGCACCTGGTTCCTGATCTTCGCGTTCGTCTCCATCGGCCTGGAGTTCTCGCTGCGCGGGCTGCGGGAAGCGGGCTGGCGGCCGGTCGTGGTGTTCGGATCGGCCGCGGTCGTGAATCTCGCGGTGGGGCTCGGGCTCTCGGTGCTGCTGTTCCGCGATTTCACCGCCTGAAGCCGGCTGCGGTGGATACGCAACCGAAACCTGGGCACGCGGTGTCGCTCGCTCCTGGACTCCGGTAGCGGGCGGCCCGCCGTTGGAGAAACGTTCACCGGCCGGTTTCGCGGGTCGGTTCGAAACCACCGGGCTCACCGGGAAGGCTGTCGGTCGTGCCGGACAGGATCGACGACCAGAAGGCCGCGGCGGAGCCGGGTCTGCGAGCGAGCGCCCCGGCGGACGACGGTGCCTCCGGGAACGGCGCGGCGTAGACGCGCATTCGCGATCTGTTGATCGTCGCGGGTGACGCGGTTCTGGTCGCGGTCCTGATCGTGGCGGTTCTCCTGCTCGGCGAGCGCGGGACCTCATCGGACTTCCTGTGACCGCTCTGGGCCACTAGAACGTCAGTCCGAGACGGCTTCGGCGAGGGTCTCGTCCGGGGATTCGGTGACGCCCTCGCGCGGCCAGCCGGGATAGGGCGGTGGCGTGCCGCCGAACGCCGGGCACAGTGGCTTGTAGTCGCAGTAGGAGCACAACCAGCCGGTGTTCGGCTGGAAGTCCCCGGTGCGCCCCGCCTCGAGGATGGCCGCCCACAGCGCCGAAAGCGTGCGTTCGAAGCGCAGCAACTCCTGCTCATCGGGGGCGTAGGTGAGGATCTGCTCGTCGGCCAGGTAGATCAGCCGTAGCTGGGCGGGCACGAGGCCGCGGGTGCGCAGCACCACCAGCGCGTAGAACTTCAGCTGGAACAGCGCCTTGGTCTCTTGCGTCGGTCCGGGTACTCGGCCGGTCTTGTAGTCCACGACGCGCAGGGCACCGTTCGGCGCGATGTCGATCCGGTCGACGAATCCGCGCAGCGGCGCGCCGTCGGCCAGTTCCACCTCGACCCGCGCTTCCCGCGATTCCGGATCGAACCGGGTCGGATCCTCCAGCCGGTAGTACCGCCGCACCAGTGCGCGCACCTCGTCGAGGAACGCCTCGAGTTGCCCGGCTGCGATCAGTTCCGCCACCTCCGGCTGTTGCGCGTGCACCCGCGCCCAGGACGACGGCACCAGGGCCTCGGCGCGCTCGGGCACCCGCTCGGCGGCGGGCAGCCCGTAGAGATCCTCCAGCACCGCGTGCACCACCGTGCCGCGCACCGCGTGCACCGACGGCCGCTCCGGTATCCGATCGATCGCGCGGAACCGGTATTTCAGCGGACACTGCTTGAAATCCATTGCCCGGGAGGGCGACAGCGCGGGCCTGGCGCGGCGGGCCGTCGCATCGGGCTGGGAGGTCCGCGCGTCGTCGGCAGGGGGCGTGGACACGGGCGAGCACATACCTGGCAGGCTATCCGGCGGCACCGACACTCCGGTGCCGGACAGCACGGAACCCAACGAGCGGGACGGAGATTCATGACGGCCAGACGGACCGGGCCATTCACCATCGGTGACCGGGTGCAGCTGACCGATGCCAAAGGGCGCCTGTACACGGTGGTCTTGGAGCCGGGCAAGGAATTCCACACCCATCGCGGCGGAATCAAGCACGACAGCCTGATCGGCGCCGACGAGGGCAGCGTGGTGCATTCCACCAACGGCACGCCCTACCTCGCGCTGCGTCCGCTGCTGATCGACTACGTGCTGTCCATGCCGCGCGGCGCCGCGGTCATCTATCCGAAGGACGCCGCGCAGATCGTGCACGAGGGCGACATGTTCCCCGGCGCGCGCGTGCTGGAAGCCGGCGCCGGATCCGGTGCGCTGACCTGCTCGCTGCTGCGGGCAGTGGGTCCGCAGGGGCAGGTGGTGTCCTACGAGATCCGCGACGATCACGCCGAGCACGCGATCCGCAACGTCGAGACGTTCTTCGGCGAGCGGCCGGCGAACTGGTCGCTGACCGTGGGCGACGTGGCCGGCTACACCGGGGAGCCGGTCGATCGCGCCGTGCTGGACATGCTCGCGCCGTGGGACGCGCTACCGGCGGTGTCCAAGGCGCTGGTGCCGGGCGGCGTGCTGATCGTCTATGTCGCCACCGTCACCCAGCTGTCGAAGGTGGTCGAAGCGCTGCGCGAGCAGGAGTGCTGGACCGAGCCGCGCTCCTGGGAGTCGCTGGTGCGGCCGTGGCACGTGGTCGGCCTCGCGGTGCGGCCCGAACATCGCATGCAGGGCCACACCGCCTTCCTGGTCAGCGCCCGCAGGCTGGCCGAGGGCACCGTCACGCCCAAGCCGCAGCGCAGGCCGTCGAAGGGCTGAGCGCGGCCGGGCGGGCGAAAGGGCGTGGCCGCTCGGCGCGACTCAGGCCGGGACGCAGGGCGCCTGCGCGAAGCCGAGCAGCAGACAGCCGCTTGCGTCCGACAGCTTCCAGGTGCCGTCGACGTTCTCCCAGCTCAGCGGCACGGCTGGCGCGGAGCCGTGCGGGGAGGTGATGGTCACCTGGGCGTTCGCGGTGTTGCCCTGGGTGGTGATGTCGGCGACGGCGAAGGTGAGCGCGTAACCCTGCAGGCCCTTGTTCATCTGGTCGATGTTCGCCGTGCGCTTCTCACCGTCGACGATCAGCTCGGTCTTCTCCGCGGTGGGTACAGTCGGATCGGCGAGCTTCACCAGCACGGCCTGCAGGGTCTCGGCGGTCGGCGCACCGGTCGCATGGGCGGAGTGATCGTGGGTACCCGACGCGGCGGCGCTGGTGGTGGCCGAGCTCGCCGCGCCGGTGGAGTCGTCGTCGGAGCCGCACGCCGCCACCGCGCCGGAAATGGCCACCGCCGCCGCGGCGGTGACAAGGGAAAGACGCAAGGTTCTCGCGGGAAGGAGCATGGTCGGCAACCTTTCGGCTCGGCGGCGAGCACGCTCGCCATGGTCGGGTTAGGGCAGGCTAACATGGTGGTCCGGCCGCCGATCGCGGCCCAGATGTGATCACCACGAAACCATGTCGGAAAGCGAGAACGGGTCGCGCCCGGTAGCGTTGATAGACCGGGACTGGGAGGAGCAGCACATGAGCCCCATCGAGAATTCGGATTCGGCGGCCTGGAGAGAGCTCGAGGCGGTACGCGCCGAGGCGGCTGCACTCCGAAGGCAACTCGCCGACTCGCCGGATCGCACACGGGAATTGGAAGCCCGCATCGATTCGCTGACCATTCGCAACACGAAGCTGATGGACACACTCAAGGAAGCGCGCCAGCAACTGGTCGCGCTCCGCGAGGAGGTCGATCGGCTGGGTCAGCCGCCGAGCGGATACGGCATTCTGATCGGTGTGTACGACGATCAGACGGTCGACGTGTTCACTTCGGGTCGCAAGATGCGGTTGACGTGTTCACCGAACATCGAGACCTCGACGCTCGAATACGGTCAGACCGTCCGCCTCAACGAGGCGCTCACGGTCGTCGAGGCCGGGCACTACGACGCGGTCGGCGAGATCGGCACCCTCCGGGAGATCCTCGACGACGGGCGTCGCGCCCTGGTCGTCGGCCATGCCGACGAGGAGCGCGTGGTGTGGCTGGCGGGCCCGCTGGCGAAGGTCGCCGAGATGGACGATCTGGACGATCCCGATTCCCCCATCCGCAAGCTGCGGCCGGGCGACTCGCTGCTGGTGGACACGAAGGCCGGATTCGCCTTCGAGCGCATCCCCAAGGCCGAGGTCGAGGATCTCGTGCTGGAAGAGGTGCCCGACGTCGACTACAGCGACATCGGCGGTCTCGGCAGGCAGATCGAGCAGATCCGCGACGCGGTGGAGCTGCCGTTCCTGCACAAGGACCTGTTCCGCGAGTACGCGCTGCGTCCGCCGAAGGGCGTGCTGCTCTACGGTCCGCCCGGCTGCGGTAAGACGCTCATCGCCAAGGCGGTGGCCAACTCGCTGGCCAAGAAGATCGCCGAGGCGCGCGGTGAGGATGCCAAGGAAGCCAAGTCGTACTTCCTGAACATCAAGGGCCCCGAGCTGCTCAACAAGTTCGTGGGCGAGACCGAGCGCCACATCAGGATCATCTTCCAGCGGGCCAGGGAGAAGGCCTCCGAGGGCACGCCGGTGATCGTGTTCTTCGACGAGATGGACTCGATCTTCCGCACCCGCGGCTCCGGCGTCTCCTCGGACGTCGAGACCACGGTGGTGCCGCAGCTGCTGTCGGAGATCGACGGTGTCGAGGGCTTGGAGAACGTCATCGTGATCGGCGCCTCCAACCGTGAGGACATGATCGATCCGGCGATCCTGCGGCCGGGCCGCCTGGATGTGAAGATCAAGATCGAGCGTCCGGACGCGGAGTCGGCGCAGGACATCTTCTCGAAGTACCTCACCGAGGACCTGCCGCTGCACGACGACGATCTGGCCGAGTTCGGCGGCGACAAGGTCTTGTGCATCAACGCCATGATCGAACGCGTCGTCGACCGGATGTACGCCGAGAGCGAGGACAACCGCTTCCTGGAGGTCACCTACGCCAACGGTGACAAGGAGGTCCTGTACTTCAAGGACTTCAACTCCGGCGCCATGATCCAGAACATCGTGGACCGCTCCAAGAAGTACGCGATCAAGTCGGTGCTCGACACGGGCAGCCCCGGTCTGCGCATCCAGCATCTCTACGATTCGATCGTGGACGAGTTCTCCGAGAACGAGGATCTGCCCAACACGACGAATCCGGACGACTGGGCACGCATCTCCGGCAAGAAGGGCGAGCGGATCGTCTACATCCGCACGCTGGTCACCGGCAAGAACGCCAGCGCCAGCCGCGCCATCGACACCGAGTCGAACACCGGCCAGTACCTGTAAGGTCGCGCCGGCCACGAAGGGCCGCGTCTCTCCGGAGGCGCGGCCCTTTCGCTGCCCGGGTGCGGGTCATGCCGGTGACGGGCCGGTCGCCAGCTGCGGGGGAAGCCCGAACCGGGGATAGAGGGCGTCGAGATGGAAGCGGGTGATTGCGCTGATGCGGTCGCCGGCGGAGGCGAGCACGAGCAGGCCGGCCGGGGTGGCGACCGGCCGGAACGAGTCGTCGAGATAGGTGCCGAACGCGGGCAGCCCGTTGGCGTGCGTCGGCAGCAGGTGGGCGCGGCGTGCGCCGCGGTAGGCGAAGGAGGCCGACAGGAACGCCGCGATCGCGGCGCGGCCCTGGTACTCGTGCGGCGCTGGGGGCATCGACAGCCAGGCGTCATCGGTGAGCAGTGCGACGACACCGTCGATGTCGCCCGCGAGGTAGGCCACGGCGAAGCGGCGGGCGAGGTCGTGCTCGTCGGGTGTGGCCTGCCGCGGGACGCGGTGCCCGCGATGGCGGTCCAGCGATGCTCGTGCGCGTTGCAGGTTCCCCTTGACCGCGACGGGCGTGACGCCGAGCAGTTCGGCCACTTCGGCGACCGGGAAGCCGAGCACGTCGCGCAGCACGAGGCACGCGGCTTGCCGGGGCGGCAGCCGCTGCAACCCCATGACGAAGGCGAGTTCGACGGCTTCGGCGGCCGCGTAGCGGGCTTCCGGGCCGGGCGCGGTATCGGCGAGCTCGGCTTCGCCGAGCGGGTACGGCTGCAACCAGCGGATTCCGTCCCTGCGGGTGGGTTCGGGCGGCGCGAACGGCGGCACCGGCTCCGGTGGGAGGCGGCGACGGGCGTCGCGCAACGCGTTGAGGCAGCGATTGGTGGCGATGCGGTAGAGCCAGGAGCGTAGCGAGGACCGCTGCTGGAACCCGGGCAAGCCGCGCCAGGCCGCCAGCAAGGTCTCCTGGAGCATGTCCTCCGCGTCGGTCAGCGAGCCGAGCAGCCGGTAGCAATGCAGCTCCAGTTCGCGCCGGTACGGGTCGGTGAGGGCGCGAAACGCCGTCTCGTCGCCCGCCCGCGCCCGTTCCAGGATGCTCTGCCGCACGCCGCCGATGTTGCCAGTTCGCGGGCTCTTCCACACGGCGCGTTCCCTCGCGGCCGTTCGCGGTGTCACTACCTACAGCACGGCGACGCGCCGATGCCTACTGGAAGGAGACATCATGTCGGACCGAACCGCCCTCGGGACCTCGCTGGCGTTCTACCACGCCTGGACCGGGCACGACTTCGCCGCGGCGATGACCTATGTCGCCGAGGAGATCGTCTGCGACGCGCCCGCCGGGCGGATCGTCGGAGCCGCGGCCTTCCGCGAATTCCTCGAACCGTTCAGCCGGATCCTGACCGGCGCGACGTTGCTCGCGTCGTTCGGTGACGACCGCACCGCGCTGCTGATGTACGACACCACGACGGTTCCGGTCGCACACGCGCCGGGTGCGGAGTGGCACACGGTGGTCGACGGTCGCATCACCTATATCCGGATCGTCTGCGACCGCGCGCCGTTCGACGCCGCCAGGGCCGCGGCCAGCTGACGTACCGCGCCTGGCCGTCCGTGCTAAATTTTGACCATGCGGCCAGAAAGTAGCACGGGCGGCCAGCGGAGGTCGTTCATCGAGGAGGCGCGGCGGCGGCAGATCATCGCCGCCGCCGTCGAGGTGATCTCCGAGGGCGGGTACGCGAATGCTTCACTGGCGCGGATCGCCGAGCGCGCGGGCATCTCCAAAGGCGTCATCTCCTACCACTTCGAGGGCAAAGACGATCTGATGACGCAGTTGGTGGTGCAGCTGTACGTCTCGGCCGCGGAGTACATCGCGCCGCGGGTCGCCGCGGCGGCCGGACCGCGCGCAGGCCTGCTGGCCTATCTCGAATCGAATCTCGGCTTCATCGACGCCAACACCACGTACGTGGCGGCTCTGGTCGAGGTGGTGACCAATCTGCGGGACGCGGACGGCAACCCCAAGTTCAGCTCCGCCGACGGCGAGCGCGACATCATCGCGCCCCTGGCCGACATCCTCGCCGAAGGGCAGCGCGGCGGCGAGTTCGGCGAGTTCGACCCGCTGTTGATGGCCAAGTCCATTCGTGACGCCATCGACGGCGCGGCCGGGCGGGCGGTACGGGAACCGGATTTCGCGATGGACGCGTATGCGTCGCACCTGTGCAGGCTGTTCGACGCGGCCACCCGGAAGGGATAAGGATGACTGAAGTACTGGGCGGCCGGCGGCGCCCGGATGATCACGCCGAACCGTTGCCCCCGTTCGCCTTCGGCGGGGTCGCGGCGGTGGCGGCATCGGCCGCCGTGGCGCTGCTGGCCTCGATCGGGCGGTACGGATTCTTCGGCGACGAACTGTATTTCGTCGCGGCGGGCCGCAGGCTCACGGTCGGTTACGCCGATCAGGGACCGTTGCTGCCCGCGATCGCGCGGGCGATGGATCTGCTCGCCCCGGATTCGCTGGTGGCGCTGCGTCTTCCGGCCGTGCTCGTCACGGTGGCCGCGGTGGTGCTGACCGCCCAGATCGCCAGGGAGTTCGGGGGCGACCGGCCGGCGCAGGTGCTGGCCGCCGCAGCCTACGCCACCTCACCGTTCCTGCTGGTGCAGGGTACTTTGCTGGCCACGAACACGATCGACACGGCGTTGTGGGTGGTGGTGAGCTGGCTGGTGATTCGCTGGGTGCGCACCCGCCGCGACGGCTTGCTGCTGGCCGCTGCGCTGGTCACCGCCGTGGACATGCAGGTGAAGTGGCTGATCCCATTCTTCTGGATCGCGCTCGCGATCGGGGTGGCGATCTACGGACCCCGCGAGCTGCTGCGCCGCCCCGCCCTGTGGTGGGGCGGCGCGATCGTCGTCGTCACGTCGGCGCCCAGCCTCGTGTGGCAGGCGGAACGTGACTGGCCGCAGCTGCGTCTGGGTGGGGTGGTCGCCGCGGAACAAGCCACGATCGGCGGGCGCTACAGCTGGCTGCCGCTGGCCCTCGCCTCCGCCGGTGTGATCGGCGGACTGCTGCTGGTGTATGGAGTGTGGGCGCTGCTGCGCGCCGAAAGTCTGCGGCCTTACCGGTTTCTCGGGCTGATGCCGGTGGTCCTGGCCGTGATCTTCATCGTGACCGGCGGACGGCCGTATTACGCGGCGGGCTGCTACGGAGCGCTGATCGCGGTCGGTGCGGTGCGGTGGATGGAGAACCGGCGGCGCTCGCGCCTGCTGCTCACCGCTGCGGTGGCCGCGTTGTCCGTTGCCGCGGTTGTCTTCTCGCTGCCCTTGCGTCCGGAGTCCGACATCGAGCCGGTCGACACCCAGGCTCAGGCGGGATTCGAGATCGCGATCTACGGGCGGTTCGGCTGGTCGGAACTCGCGGCCGGGACGGCGGCGGCCTACGCGGCGCTGCCGGAGCACGAGCGGGCCTCGGCCGTGGTGATCGCCGATTCCTATTGGCAGGCAAGCGCTTTGGACCTCGCCCGCGCGTCCTATGGTCTGCCCGCCAGCTATAGCCCCAATCGCGGTTTCGGCTACTTCGGCACCCCGCCGGACACGGCGACGACGGTGCTGTGGGTAGGCGGCGCCGAGACCGACGTGCGCGCGCACTGCGCCCAGGTGAGCGCGGCCGGGCAGGTCGACGCCCGGCTCGGATATCCGGGAGTCACCCGGGGCGTCACCGTCTGGCGCTGCGCGCAACCGCTCGTGCCGTGGTCGCGCGCCTGGCCGGACATGTTGCGGCTGAACTGATCCGTTCGCGCTCTCACCACCAGCCGAGGATCGGCGACAAGTGCCTGCCCAGTTCCGGCGCCAGCGACCGCGAATAGCTGGCCGTGAGGTGGTGCTCGTCGTGATAGATGAGGACGTTGCCCTCGCTGACCGCGCAGACGTCGCGTTCACACAGCGCGTCGGACAGATCCAGCGGAAAAACGTTGGGGAACGAGGCGGCGAACTCCAGCGCCGGGTTCACCTCGTCCAGCGCGGCGGCGCGTGGCATCCCGCAACTGATCCGGTCGCCGTGCTGGGCCAGGCAATCGATGGCCCGATACCGCACGCCGTCGCGGCGCAGCCACGGCGTATCGCGGATGGCGAGCACATTGAGTCCACGATCGGCCAGCCGGGTCCAGACTTCTGGATAGTCGGGCGGGGTCTCGTCGCCCGCGCCGTCGCGAGGCCGGGTCGCCGTCGTGAAGACCCACTCCGGGCGTTGGAGGCCGAGGCGGTCGATCACCTCCACGGACCAGTCGCGGCAGTCCGGATTCGCCTCACCCTTGTACATCGGTTCCGCCGCCACCGTCAGCGGGCAGCCCATCTTCAGGTACACCTCGACCCGGAAGGCGTGCTCACGGGCGAGCAGATCGAGCGCGGGCACCCAGTGCTCGGCGTGCGAGCTGCCCACCACCGCGATGGTGCGCTGCGCGTCCGCGTCACCATAGGTGCAGGTGACGACGTCGCGGGTGTCCCAGTCCGCGATGCAGCCGTCGCGCGAGGGGTAGGCGGCGTCGGCGGGCGCTTCGTACACGCTCGGCCGCATCGGTGCCTCGGGCGTACTCGCGCCGTTGACCAGCGCTTCCGCGCCGGGATAGTGCCCTGGATCGAGCACGGCCACCGCCCGCGGCGGATTCGCCCTTGTCGCGACCTGCTCGCCGACCGCCACCGCCAGCACCGCGACACCGAGCGCCGCGACCAACCGGCCGGTGCGGACGGCGCGGGCGGGCGGCTGCGCGACCGGACGGCCCGACCGCATCCGCAGCGGCTCCTCGACGAACCGGTTCGTCAGATAGGCGAGCACCAGCGACGCCCCGATGACACCCAGGCCGACGCCCAGCCCCGCGGTCGCGGCTCCGGTGCGCGCCAGCACGAAGATCAGGATCGGCCAATGCCACAGATACAGCGCGTAGGACAGCTCGCCGAGACGCACCATGGCGGGCGCGCCGAGCAGCCGGTTGGGCAGCGGCTGCTGGGCGGCGGCGAGATCGCCGCCCGCGACGATGAGCGCAACCGTGGCGCCGACGGGTACCAGCGCGGCCGGACCGGGGAACCGATCGGCGCCGTCGATCAGCCAACCGCAGGTGAGCACCGCGACCGCGCCGAGGACCGCCGCCGCGACCCGCGCCGAGCGTGGCGGCGACAGCAAGGGGGCGACGATGGCCAGCAGTGCCCCGGCGAAGAGTTCCCAGGCGCGGGCGAAGCTGTCGTAGTAGTTCCAGCCCTGATGGGCCGCGGCGCCGTGCGCGGCGTAGAGGAACGAGGCCACCGCGCCGATGCCGAGCAGGATCGCCAGGACCGGGGGCACCGCGCCGGGACGGGCGAAACGCAGGCACAGGCGTGCGACCGCCGCCACGGCGACGAGCGCGAGCAGGTAGAACTGCGTCTGCACCGCCATCGACCACAAGTGCTGCAACGGGCTCACCGACGGATCGGCGGCGAGGTAGTCCGACCAGGACAACGCCAGATACCAGTTCTGGTAGTACAGCAGCGACGCCAGCGTCTGCGCCGCCATCTCGCCCCACTGGGTGAACGGGCGCAGCAGCACGGTCGCCACGATCACGGCCGCCAACAGCGTCACCAGGGCGGGCAGCAACCTTCGTGCCAGCCTGCGCGCCGTGCGCACGACGCGGACCGTGCCGGTGGCCGCCACGCCGCGCAGCAGCGAGCCCGTGAAGAAGTACCCCGACAGCACCAGGAATACGTCCACCCCGCCCGACACCCGGCCGAACCAGATGTGGAACGCGACGACCAGCGCTATCGCCACGCCGCGCAGCCCGTCCAGATCGTGCCGGTACTCGGCGGCCCCCGCCCGCGGCGCCGCCGCGGTGGCGACCGCGCCCGGCCGGAGCAACCGGTTCACCGCTCGCGAGACGGTCACCGGACTCGCACGGCGCGTTCGTCGCGGCGACGGAACGCGACGGCTCGGCGACGGAGGCGGGTACGGGACACGTCATTTCTCTTACCACGGGCGGTGAACCGCGGTCCAACTCGCCGGGCCGGAGTGGCGTGCGGAAACGGCGGATAATACGGACAATTCGGGCACCTGTCCGTCATGCGCGGCGGGCCGGTCGATAGGGTGGGATCGTGAATGTCGAGGTGACACCCCTGCCGGGTATCGGTGTACGCAAGGATTTCCCGCTGACCAATACACGACGCCGGATAGGGGTGATCGACCATCGCGACGGCACGATGGATCTCATCGTGAGCAAGCCGGACAACCCCGACGAGACCGAACAGGTACCGCTGTCGGGCAAGGAGGCGGCCGTGCTGGCCAGCCTGCTCGGCGCGCCGCAACTGGTCGAGCAACTGCGCGAAGAGCACCGCGCGTTCACCGGATTGACCACCCGGCAGCTGTCCATCCCGGACCGCTCCCGTTTCGACGGCCGCAGGCTGGGGGAGACCCAGATGCGCACCAGGACGAAAGCGTCCATCGTCGCTGTGGTCCGCAGCGGGCAGCCGATCCCGTCGCCGGGGCCGGACTTCACCTTCACCGCCGGGGACGTGCTCGTCGTCGTCGGCACGGTCGATGGCCTCGAGGCCGCCGCCAAGATCCTGTTAGACGGCTGAGCGCATGGTGGCACACGAGACCGCGCTCGCGCTGATCCAGCTGGGCGCGGTGTTCTTCGGCCTGGGCCTGCTCGGCCGGATCGCCGCGCGCATCGGCATGTCGCCCATTCCGCTGTATCTGATCGGCGGGCTGGTGTTCGGCACCGGCGGCTTGGTCGAGCTGCGGCAGGTCGACGATTTCATCCATCTCGCCAGCGAAATCGGCGTCGTCCTGCTGTTGCTGCTGCTCGGCCTGGAATACAGCGCGCCGGAGCTGGTCACCGGCATGCGCCGATCATGGGCCGCCGGCGTGGTGGACATCGTGCTCAACGCGACGCCGGGTGTCCTCGTTGCGCTCGTCCTCGGCTGGGGGTTCACCGGCGCCATCGCGATGGCCGGGGTCACCTACATCTCGTCCTCGGGCATCGTCGCGAAGGTGCTCAACGATCTGGGCAGGCTGGGTAACCGGGAGACGCCGGTGATCCTGTCCATCCTGGTGTTCGAAGACCTGGTGATGGCCGGATACCTGCCGGTGCTGACCGCGGTGCTGGCCGGCGTGGGCTTCCTGGCCGGACTGAAGACGCTCGGCATCGCCTTGGCGGCGGTCACCGTGGTGCTGATCGTCGCGCTGCGGTACGGCCGCTACGTCTCCGCGATCGTCGACAGCGCCGACCGCGAGATCTTCCTGTTGAAGCTGCTCGGCTCCGCGTTGCTGGTTGCGGGCGCGGCCTCGGCGGTGCAGGTGTCCGCTGCGGTCGGCGCGTTCCTGCTCGGCATCGCGATCTCGGACTCGACCGCGCACAACGCGACCAAGCTGCTGGAACCGCTGCGCGATCTGTTCGCCGCGCTGTTCTTCGTCCTGTTCGGCCTGAGCACCGACCCGGCGAGCATCCCACCGGTGCTGGGCTGGGCGTGCCTGCTGGCGCTGGTCACCACGGCCAGCAAGATCGCCACCGGATGGTGGGCGGCCAAGCGGGCCGGTGCCGGCCGCTTGGGCCGGGCGCGCGCGGGCACCGCCTTGGTCGCCCACGGCGAGTTCTCGATCGTCATCGCGGGGCTCGCGGTGGCCGCGGGCGCGGTCCCCGCCGAATTCGCCGCGCTGGCGACCACGTACGTGCTGCTGATGGCGGTTCTCGGACCGGTCGTGAGCCGGTTCGTCGAACCGGCGATGGCGCTGCTGCTGCGGCGGCGCGCCGCGGTGTCCTGACGCTCACGGTGGCGGCACGCGATCGTCGCCGCCACCGTGGGCCGCCCGGAATTCAGTTGCGCACGGCGACGGAATCGAGCACCACGTCGACGGCCGGCTCGCCGTCGGACGAGCCGTCCTTCACCCCGGCGGCGGCGATGGCGTCGAGCACGTCCATGCCCGCGGTAACCCGGCCGAACGGGGTGTAGCTCGGCGGCAGCGGCGCGTCCCGGTAGACCAGGAAGAACTGGCTGCCGTTGGTGCCGGGGCCCGCGTTGGCCATCGCGATCGTGCCCGCCGGGTAGGTCGCGCCCGCCAGGTTCTCGTCCGGGAATTGGTAGCCGGGCCCGCCCATGCCGGTCGCGGTGGGGTCGCCGCATTGCAGGACGTAGATGCCGTCGGTGGTGATCCGATGGCACCTCGTGTGGTCGAAATACCGTTCCCCGGCCAGGAAAGCGAAGGAGTTGACCGTGCGCGGCGCGCGGGCGGCGTCCAGGGCGACGGTCACGGTGCCGCAAGTGGTGATCAGCGTCGCGGTGTAGTGCGCGGTGGGATCGATGGTCATGCCCGGTTCGGCGGGCCACTGCTTGCCGTTCGGCTGCCCCGCCGCAGGCACGCCACAGCCCGCCGGGCCCTGCTCCCGAGCCGGTGACGGAGTCGCCGAGACGACACCCGTCGCGGACGCCACCAGCGCCACGCTGACGGCGAGGACCCCGAGCAGCCGCAGCGATCGCCACGGTAGGCTCCGGCGCCCCGCCCGCCGGCCGTCGACGAGTTCTCGCGCTTGCACTTCGCTGCTCACCGCTGGAAATCTCCTTCACTCGGGGTTGCGCACCGGACGATGCAGCGCGAATCATTCCACCTCGCCCGGCTCCGCAGGGGAGTACCGCTCGATTGGCAGGGCGCGCACGGCCCCTGGGACGTCGGTGTATCGGTTGCCACGGATTGGCTACAAAACACTTATCGGCACTTTTCGAGCCACGTAGCCGGTTGCCGTTGACGTATAACGGGGCATGGGAATCGTTCGAGCAGCGCTGGTCCAGACGAACTGGACCGGCGACAAGGAGTCGATGCTCGCGGCGCACGAGGACTACGCGCGCCGCGCCGCCGCGCACGGGGCCGCGGTGATCTGCTTCCAAGAGCTGTTCTACGCGCCGTATTTCTGCCAGCGCCAGGACGCGCGGTTCTACGACTACGCCGAATCCGTCCCGGGGCCCACGACCGAGCGGTTCGCCGCACTCGCGAGGGAACTGGGCCTGGTCATGATCCTGCCGGTGTACGAGCAGGAACAGCCGGGTCTGCTGTACAACACCGCGGCGGTGATCGACGCCGACGGCAGCTATCTCGGCAAGTACCGCAAACACCACCTGCCGCACGTGCGCGGATTCTGGGAGAAGTTCTATTTCCGGCCGGGCAATCTCGGCTGGCCGGTGTTCGACACCGCGGTGGGCAAGCTCGGCGTGTACATCTGCTACGACCGGCACTTCCCGGAGGGGTGGCGCGCGCTGGCCCTCGCCGGCGCGGAACTCGTGTTCAATCCGTCGGCCACGTCGCGGGGCCTGTCCGGCTACCTCTGGCGACTGGAACAACCGGCGGCCGCGGTGGCCAACGAGTACTACATCGGCGCCATCAACCGGGTGGGCGCCGAGGAGTACGGCGACGACGATTTCTACGGCACCAGCTATTTCGTCGATCCAGAGGGCAAGTTCGTCGGCGATGTCGCCTCCGACAGCGACCCGGAGCTGGTCGTCCGCGATCTGGACATGGATCTGATCAAGGTGGTGCGCGACCGCTGGGCCTTCTACCGCGACCGCCGCCCCGACGCCTACGGGCCGCTGGTGGCCCCCTGAGACCGGGAAGATCGACATGGCGCGCACTTTCATCCACGGCGGCACGGTGGTCTCCGCCACCGGAGCGCAGCCGCTCGACGTGCTCGTCGACGGCGAGACCATCGCCGCCGTCCTGCGGCCGGGATCCGTCGGGCTGGGCGCGGACCTCGCCGCGTCCGCCGATCACGTGCTCGACGCGACCGGCAGATACGTCCTCCCGGGCGGCGTGGACGGCCACACTCACATGCAGATGCCCTTCGGCGGGACGGAAGCCTCCGACACCTTCGAGACCGGCACCCGCGCGGCCGCCTGGGGCGGCACCACCACCATCATCGACTTCGTCGTCCAGCGGCACGGCGAACGGGTCCAGGACACCCTTGCCGCCTGGCACGAGAAGGCGGCCGGGCAGTGCGCCATCGACTACGGCTTCCATCAGATCATCGGCGACGTCGACGACGAGTCCCTGAAGGCCATGAGCGAACTGATGGCCGAAGGCGTCACCAGCTTCAAACTCTTCATGGCCTACCCGGGTGTCTTCTACTCCACCGACGGCCAGATCCTGCGCGCCATGCAGACCGCGGCGGAGCTGGGCGCGCTGGTGATGATGCACGCGGAGAACGGGATCGCCATCGACGTGCTGGTCGAGCAGGCGCTCGCGCGAGGCGACACCGCGCCGTACTTCCACGGCACGACCAGACCGTGGCAGCTCGAGGAGGAAGCCACCCACCGCGCGATCATGCTGGCGGAGCTGACCGGCGTGCCGCTCTACGTCGTGCACGTGTCGGCCAAGCAGGCGCTGGCCCGGATCGCCGCCGCCCGCGACGCCGGGCGCAACGTCTTCGGCGAGACCTGCCCCCAGTACTTGTATCTGTCGCTCGAAGACCAACTCGGCGCACCGGGATTCGAAGGCGCCAAATGGGTGTGCTCCACGCCGCTGCGGTCGAAGGCCGAAGGGCATCAGGACGAGTTGTGGCGCTACCTGCGCACCGGCGACGTCACGGCGGTGGGCACCGATCACTGCCCGTTCTGCCTGAAGGACCAGAAGGAGATGGGGCTCGGCGACTTCAGCAAGATCCCCAACGGCATCGGGGGCGTCGAACATCGGATGGACCTGATGTTCCAGGGCGTCCGGTCCGGCCGGATCCCGCTGGAACGCTGGATCGACGTCTGCTGCACCACACCGGCCCGGATGTTCGGCATGTACCCGCGCAAAGGGGTGATCAGCCCGGGTGCGGACGCCGACATCGTCATCTACGACCCGGACGGCCACACCAGCATCGGTCTCGGCAAGACCCATCACATGAACATGGACTACTCGGCCTATGAGGGATTCGAGATCGAGGGTCATGTCGACACGGTGCTGTCGCGGGGCCGGGTGATCGTGGACGACGGCGTCTACCTCGGACGCGCCGGGCACGGTCGTTTCGTCACGCGTGGACTCGCGCAGAACCTGATCTGACCTTCGATCCTCGAAACGGAGAAGTGCCCGCATGGACATCGGTGTGGTGCTGCAATGCACGCCCCCCGCCTCGCGCGTGATCGAACTGGCCAGGCTCGCGGAGACCTACGGGTTCTCCCACGTCTGGACCTTCGACTCGCATCTGCTCTGGCAGGAGCCCTACGTCATCTACAGCCAGATTTTGGCCGCCACCCGCAAGGTCGTCGTCGGTCCGATGGTGACCAACCCGGCCACCAGGGATTGGACGGTGACCGCGTCGACCTTCGCCACGCTCAACGAGATGTTCGGCAACCGCACCGTCTGCGGGATCGGCCGCGGCGACTCGGCCGTGCGCACGCTGGGCGGCAAGCCCGCCACGCTGGCGACGCTGCGGCAAGCGATCGAGGTGATCCGCGAGCTGGGCAACGGTCGCAGCGCGCGGGTGGACGACACCGTCGTGCGGTTGCCGTGGGCGTCCGGCTCCCGGCTGGAGGTGTGGGCGGCGGGCTACGGGCCGCGCGCGCTCGAGCTGACCGGCGCCGTCGCCGACGGATTCATCCTGCAACTGGCCGACCCGGACATCGCGGCATGGACCATCGCCAGGGTGCGCGCCGCGGCCGAGCGCGCGGGCCGGGACCCGGCGACGGTCCGGATCTGCGTCGCCGCACCCGCGTACGTCACCGACGGCACGGACGCGGCGCTGGCGCACGCGCGGCAACAATGCCGGTGGTTCGGCGGGATGGTCGGCAACCACGTGGCGGAGATGGTGGCGAGATACGGTACCGCTGGCGAGATCCCGGCCGCCCTCACCGACTACGTCGAAGGCAGGCGCGGCTACGACTACAACCTGCACGGACGCGCGGACAATGTGCACGCCGAATTCGTGCCCGACGCCATCGTGGACCGCTTCTGCCTGCTGGGCACACCCGACGAGCACCTGTCCCGGCTGCGCGAGCTGGAGGGGCTCGGCGTGCACCAATTCGCCGTGTATCTCCAGCACGACGCGAAGAACGCGACGTTGGCGGCGTACGGTGAATCGGTGCTGCCAAGTCTCGCCTCCCTTGTCACCGCGACCCGATCGAACGAAGGGAGCGACTAGCCGTGGCCGATCACGTCTTCTATCCCTGGAGCGCGCAGGCCGAGTTGGACCCGGCTCCGATCACCGGGGCGTTCGGTTCCTACTTCTGGGACGACACCGGCAAGCGCTACCTGGATTTCTCCTCCCAGCTGGTCAATGTGAACATCGGCCACCAGCATCCGGACATCGTCGCGGCGATCGTCGCGCAGGCGCAGCGGTTGGCGACGATCTCGCCGACGGTCGGCAACGACGTGCGCAGCGAACTGGCCCGGCTGATCGTCGAGCGGGCTCCCGGCGACCTGAACCGGATCTTGTTCACCACCGGCGGCGCCGAGGCCGTCGAGCACGCGGTGCGTCTGGCGCGCAGCTACACCGGCCGAACGAAGATGCTCGCCGCCTACCGCTCCTACCACGGCGGTACGGGCGTCGCGATCGGCCTGACCGGGGAACCGCGCCGCTGGGGCGCGGAACCGACCAATGTCGACGTGGTGCGGTTCTTCGGGCCCTACCCGTACCGGTCACCGTGGGGCACGGCGACTCCCGAGGAGGAGACGGCCGCCGCGCTGCGGCACCTGCGGCAGGTCATCGAACTGGAGGGGCCGCAGCACATCGCGGGACTGATCCTGGAGACGGTGGTCGGCACCAACGGTGTGCTCGTCCCGCCGCCCGGTTACCTCGCCGGCGTGCGGGCGCTGTGCGACGAGTTCGGCATCGTCTACATCGCCGACGAGGTGATGGTCGGGTTCGGCCGGGTCGGCGAATGGTTCGCGGTGCAGGCGTTCGGCGTCGAGCCGGACATCATCACCTTCGCCAAGGGGGTGAACTCCGGCTACGTCCCGCTCGGCGGCGTGCTCATGGCCGAGCGGATCGCGCAGCGCTACGACCATGTGGCGTATCCGGGCGGACTCACCTACGCGGGTCACCCGCTGGCCTGCGCGGCGGGCGTCGCCTCGATCGCGGTGTTCGAGCGGGAGGGCATCCTCGATCACGTGCGGGCGGTGGGCGCCGATGTGCTCGGCAAAGGCCTGCGCGAACTGGCCGGTCGTCATCCGAGCGTCGGCGAGGTGCGCGGGCTGGGCTTCTTCTGGGCGCTGGAACTGGTCCGGGACCAGCGCGACAGGCAGCCGCTGATCCCATACGCGGCGACGGGCGCGGACGCCGAACCGATGACCGCGGTCACCGCGGCGGCGAAGGCGCGCGGGCTGTGGCCGTTCAACGCGGGCAACCGCTTCCAGATCGCGCCGCCGCTGACCACGACGGCCGACGAACTGCGCACCGGCCTGGAGATCGTCGACGAAGTGCTCGACGTCGCCGACGGCTACCTCGGCAGCTGAGCCGCTCGGTGCGGCGTCAGTTCCACCACCACGCCGCCCTGCTGCCAGGTCTGGTAGATATCGGCCTTGGAGGGCGAACCGTCGGCGGTGAAGCCGATGCCGTTGTACTTGGCGTTCTGCTTGTTGTCCCGCGCGACGATCTCGTAGAGCCGCAGCACCTCTGCCTCGCCTGTGTGCACCACCGGGTCGAAGGTGCGCGGCTCGCCGCCGAAGGAGGCCCGCACCGGATCGCCCGCCTTCAGGTTCTTGACCCACGGACGCAGGGCGGTGCCGATCAGCAGACTGTCACCGTGCCGGGTGTAGGCCACCGGCACGTCGTAGACCTTCCCCGACTTGCGCCCGACGACGTGCAGGATCATCAGCCGCTTGCCGACGATGCCCGACAGGCCGGGCACGCGCAGCAGCGTGCGCACGACCCGATTCATCACGCCCTGATAGGCGGGAATGCGTTCGGGACCGGAGGTGGTCGGTGTGCCGTAAGGGTTTTCGGGCGACGCGTGCTCAGTCATGGCTTCCAGTATCGGAGCACGCGCCGCGCTCGGCGCTACGAAGTCCGAGATCCGCCAGTGGACGCGCGGCGGACGAGGACGCGCGCCCTCGGTACCCTGCGTGCATGACTTCCGGGCAGACCGAAATCTGGCACAACCCGCGGTGCAGCAAGAGCCGCAACGCCACCGCGTTCCTGAACGAGGCCGGTGTCGACTACACCGTGCGCAAGTATCTGGACCAGCCGCCGACGGCCGCCGAACTGCGTGAGGTGTTGCGCCGGCTGGACGCCGAACCGTGGGAGATCACCCGCACCGGCGAGCAGGTCGCCAAGGATCTCGGCATGGCGAGCTGGCCGCGGACCGCCGCGGACCGGGACCGCTGGATCGACGCGCTGGTCGAACATCCAGCGCTGATCCAACGGCCGATCGTGCTCACCGCCGACGGCGGCGCGGTGCTGGCCCGCGACGACGCCGCACTGCGCGATCTGCTCTGAGTCGCGTTCCCGCCGTACGGAACCCGGCGGTAGGGTCGGCGGACATGAAGGTACAACTGCGCCACAGTCCCGCCGCCGCCGTCGCGCGGTGCTTCCTCGCCGGGGGCGAGCCGATGCGGGTCGAGAGCGGCGCCATGGTGGCGCACTCGGCGGGAGTCACGTTGCAGGCCAAGGCCGAGGGCGGCATCCTGGCCGGACTCAAGCGGTCGGTGCTGGCGGGGGAATCGTTCTTCGTCTCGACGTTCACCGCGCCGCCGCAGGGCGGATGGGTCGACGTGGCGCCCGCGCTTCCCGGCGACATGCTCAATTTGCAGATCACGCCGGACCGGCCGTTCTTCATCAGCCGAGGGGGCTGGATCGCCAACTCGCACGGCGTGCAGGTGGAGAGCAAGTGGGGCGGTTTCGCCAATCTGTTCGGCGGCGAGGGCGGGTTCGGTCTGCGCGCGCACGGCGAGGGCGAGATCGTGGTCGGCGTGTTCGGCGCGATCGACGTGATCGATCTGCAACCGGGCGAGCCGATCACGATCGACACCGGGCACGTGGTCGCCTACGACCTGGCGATGAATTTCAGCATCCGGCGAGCGGTGTCGGGTCGATCGATCCAATCGTTGAAATCCGGCGAGGGCTTCGTCTTCGATTTCACCGGTCCCGGCCGGGTGCTGTTGCAGACGCGCAACCCCGGTGCGTTCGCCGCCTGGGCGGCGTCCGTCGCGTCGTCCAGCTGATCAGGGTCGCGTCCCGGCGTCCTCCGGTGGCCGGGCGCAGCTCAGCAGGTCGGTGATGAGCAGGCGAGTGTCCGGGACGAACGGCCAGTCCGGATCGGCCAGACGCGCCAGCAGCTCGGCGTCGGTCCACCACCATCCCGCGGCGATTTCGTCGGGTTGGTGGCGGATCGGCCCGTCGTAGCGCGCCTCGTACGCGAACAGGTGACAGCGCATCGGCCGCCCGGCCCACTCACCGTCCCAGGAGACCGTCGCCAGCGGTTGGGGGGAGACGGCGGCGAGGTCGGGCGTGACGCCCAGTTCCTCGGCCAGTTCGCGCACGGCCGTCCCGCGTGGCGCTTCGCCCGGCGCGACCACACCACCGGCGAGGCAGTCGTGCATGCCCGCGAAAACGAGCTTGGACTCGGTGCGGCGGTGCACGTAGACGCGCTCGCCGTCACCGGACCGCAGGAGCACGCCCGCGCTGGCGTGCCACAATCCGTCGCGGTAGACCGTTGACCGCTCGGCGGCGCCCACCGGGTTGCCCGCCGCATCGTAGACCGCGATCGTTTCGCCGCCCGGATCTCCGGCGTGGGGCGGCTCGCGATGACACGGCGGAGCGGACATGGGTCGAGAGTAACGTGAACACCGCACGCCACAGGGAGAGAGGATCGCCGCCCATGGTGCTTCCGCACGCACTGGCGAATTTCAACCGGCATGTCACCAACCCCACCGCGGGCCTGGTCGCGGGACGCGCGCCCGGCTTCGGCATCGTGCTGCACAAGGGCAGGAAGTCGGGACGGGCCTACCGCACCCCGGTCATGGTCTTCGAGCAGGACGGCGCCTACCGGATCGCGCTGACCTACGGCCGGGATGTCGACTGGGTCAAGAACATCCGCGCCGCGGGCGGTTTCGCCCTGGAAACCCGCGGCCATGTCGTCGAGCTGACCGACCCGGTCGTGCGGCATGACCCGTCCGCCGCGTGGGCGCCGCTCGGTGTGCGCCAGGTGCTGAAGACGATCTCGGCGGACTACTACGTCGAGGCCCGTCCGGCGGACTGATCCCGTCCCCGCTTGTCCGCCGTGCACCGGCAACAGCGTCATCGCCGCACCGCGCTCCCATCGCGCGGGTGCGTCTATTCGCCGGTGTGGCTCAGCGCCGCGGGAGACAACCCGAACGTCCGGCGGCAGGTGCGGGTGAGGTCAGCGCCGTCGGAGAAGCCCGCCGCGTGCGCGGCCGTCGTGAGATCGTCTCCGGCCAGCGCGCGGGTGCGCGCGATGTGCAGCCGCAGCCACAGGATGTAGCGACGCAACGGAATTCCCATCTGCTCGGTGAACAGGTGGGACAGCCGGGGCGCGGGAATGCCCAACTGCCGTGCGACATCCGCGCCGCGCACCGACCCCGTGCGCACCAGAGCGGGCAGCAGTTGCAGGGCCGCCGTGATCACCGCGTGCCGCTCGCCCGGGCCCGCGGCGCCGTCCTGGGGCAGCAGATCGTCGACGACCGCGGTGACCTGCGCGGTCAGATCCCCGCCACCGGCGGTGATGCCCAGGTTGTCGGCGTCGTCGACCCAGCCGTTGAGGTGGGCCCTGCGATCGGCCGCCGCGCCCGCGGCCGTCTCGGGGTCGAGGTAGACGGCCGTGCCGTGCGCGGCGCCCACGTCGATCCGGTGCGGCGCGTCGGTCGGCACGATGACGTGGGTGCCCTGCCTGCGGACACCGCTACCGTCCACCACCACGATCGGCGTGCTCGCGGCGACGATCTGCACCGCGTGATGCGCGTGCAACTCCGTGGGACCGATCGATCCGGCGAAGGCCAGCACCCCCGGCCGCAGCAGCGCGAGACCCGCCCGCGCCGGTTCGTCCGCCGCGCTCCCCGGCGCCGTCGAGAAGCCGTTGGTGACCAGAGCCTTCATCATGGGATGCTCCCGGCTGAGACACTCGCGCTGAATCCTGGGATGAGCGTATCGGTTTCAGCCGGGTGGTATTCCCGATTCCTCCGATTACCGCCGGTCAGCTCTCGGTGACCTCGACGCCGCGCCAGAACGCGACGTAATCCTTGATCTGTGCCGCCTTGGTCTTCGGCTCCGGGTAGTACCAGGCGGCGTCGGGGTTGCTGTCTCCGTCGACCACCACGGTGTAGTAGCTGGCGGTGCCCTTCCACGGGCAGTAGCTGTGCGTGTCGGAGGGCTGGAAGAACTCGGGCCGGATCGAGTCCGGCGGGAAGTAGTGATTGCCCTCGACGATGATGGTGTCATTGCTGGTCGCGAGGACGCGGCCGTGCCAAGTTGCCGTTGCCATACTTCGATTCTGCCCCGGTCCTACCGGTGGGCGGTGGCCGAGCAGGTGCGGCCGGAGGCCGAGATCATTCGCGATGGCCGGGCCGGTGGAGTTCGACGGCCAATGCCACGAGTTCGCTCAGGTACGCGCCGTCCGATCCGGCCCGCCGCGTCGCTTCGGCCAAGGGGAAGGTACGCACCTCGAGGATCTGCTCGGCGTCGTCCGGATTGGTCGGGTCGGAGTCGAGCACCACATCCGCGGTGCACCACAGCCACGCCTTGTGCGGATGCGGCTGCCACTCGCGATGCGGTGCGCACCCGTTGCTCGTCGCGTGATGCGCGCCGATCCATCGGATCGGCCCCACCGGGCGTGCTCCCGCCTCCTCCCGCAGTTCGCGGCGCACGCACGCGTCGATCGACTCGCCGCGTTCCCTGGTGCCGCCAGGGATCAGCCAGACATCGCGGTCGTCACGGCACAGCACGATCTCGTCGCCGACGAAACAGACGACGTGGATATTGGTGACCAGTCCGTCGGACGGGAGCGTGGTGGAGAACCGCACATCCAGGTCGCCCCACGCCCAGTGGGCCGGTGTGTGCAGCAAGGGGTAGCGATCGGCGAGCGTCACAGCACGACGGTAGCGGTCGCCGAGCGACGTGTCCGCCGGATCGCCGCGGCTGCGACTAGTGCAGGGCCGCAATGGAATCGGCCTGTCCGCATCCCGGTGTTCAGCGTTCCCTGGCCAGCGCCCGGTAACTCACGTTCCAGAACCACTCCACCGGTCCCCGCTCGAAGCGTCGCAGCCACAGGTGCGCTCCGGACGCGATGATCAGCGCCACCAGCACGTAGACACCGATGGTGAACGGGACGCGGTCGTCGGCCGAGACGCGCGCGGCGAGTCCGAAACCCCAGCCGTAGCAGAGCATCGATGCCACCAGGTTCTGCAGGATGTAGCAGCTGAGCGCGGTGCGGCCGATCTCGGCGAAACGCCGCCCGGCGAAACCGGGGCGGGGGCGTCGCAGGTACCACTCGGCGACCGCGGCCAGAATGCCGAGCGCGACGAACGGGGCGCTGCCGTACCGGGTGAACAGGATGAGGTCGCCACCGCCCAGGATCCCGACGCCGAGGTCGATCGGCGCGGCTATCCCGAAGCCGAGGACCATCAGCCGCTTGCGCAGCCGCGCGCCATCCGGGGCGAACACACCCGCCCGGAACAGCCGCGCGCCGGTCAGGAACAGCGCGACCGACATCGCGAAGACGAAGATCGTCTCCGCCCGGAACAGCCCGGCGTTGCCGAGGCGGAACAGCGCCAGCTCCCAGAACGAGCCGTCGGCATAGGGATTCGGGTCCAGCGCACGACGCGCCGCAGCACCCTGTCGCGGCGCGAACGCCAGAGCGAGCGCGATCAGCGTCAGCAGCGCCACGTGCACGGCCGCCGCGCCGACCAGCCAGCGCCGCCGCGCCCGCTCACCGGTGGCGAGCACGAACGCGACCACGAGCCCGGTCACCGCGTAACCCATCAGGACGTCGAACTCGGCGACGAAGACGAAATTGACCAGACCGTCCAGAAACAGCAGTCCCGCGCGCCAGGGATACTTCCCCGGCCAGCGGCGCCCTGCCTTGCCGGCCGAGCGTTGCTGGATGGCGAGGCCGATGCCGAACATGATGGTGAGCAGCCCGAGGAACTTGCCCTGCGCCACCTGCTGGAGCACGCGCTCGGTCCAGGTCCATCCACCGGCCGGCGCACCCAGATCGTGCAGATAGCCGATCAGCCCCTCCGGGTTGGTGACGATCCAGATGTTGGTGGCGAGCGTGCCGAGGATCGCGATCCCGCGCAGCACGTCCAACGCGACGAGCCGGGCGGGTTCCTGCGGCGGCTCGAGCGCCGGACGGCGCTGCTCGGTGGTCTCGACGGGGCGGGCTGCGGTCGACTCGGACATGTCCCGACTATCGCGCCGACCTGCGCCGCGACGAGTCCTCCGGAAGTACCACCTGCGGTATGACATTGGACTCCGCCGGTCGCGGCGGGTCCGGCCGGGTGCGTGACCTAGGCTCGATGCCATGCAGCGCATCATCGGAATAGAGGTCGAATACGGCATCTCGACCCCGACCGAGCCGTCGGCCAACCCGATCCTCACCTCGACCCAGGCGGTCCTGGCCTACGCCGCGGCCGAGGGCGTGCCGCGCGCCAAGCGCACCCGATGGGACTACGAGGTGGAGTCGCCGCTGCGCGACGCGCGCGGATTCGACCTGAGCCGGATGAACGGGCCCGCGCCGGTGATCGACGCCGACGAGGTGGGCGCGGCGAACATGATCCTCACCAACGGCGCCCGGCTCTACGTCGACCACGCCCACCCGGAGTACTCCGCGCCCGAGGTCACCGACCCGCTGGACGCGGTGATCTGGGACAAGGCGGGCGAGCGGGTGATGGAGGCCGCCGCGCGGCACGCCTCCAGCGTGCCGGGGGCCCCGCGGCTGCAGCTGTACAAGAACAACGTGGACGGCAAGGGCGCCTCCTACGGCACCCACGAGAACTATCTGATGAGCCGGGACACCCCGTTCAACCAGATCATCGTCGGGCTCACGCCGTTCTTCGTGTCCCGCCAGGTGGTGTGCGGGTCCGGCCGGGTCGGCATCGGCCAGTCCGGCGACCACGCCGGCTTCCAGCTGTCCCAGCGCTCGGACTACATCGAGGTCGAGGTCGGCCTGGAGACCACGCTCAAGCGGGGCATCATCAACACCCGCGACGAGCCGCACGCCGACGCCGACAAGTACCGCAGGCTGCACGTCATCATCGGCGACGCCAACCTGGCCGAGATGTCGACCTACCTGAAGGTCGGCACCACCGCCCTGGTCCTCGACCTGATCGAAGCGGGCGAGGACCTGTCGGATCTGCAGCTGGCGCGCCCGGTCACCGCGGTGCACACGATCAGCCACGACCCCACGCTGCGGGCGACCGTCGCGCTCGCCGACGGCCGCGAACTCACCGGCCTCGCGTTGCAGCGTGTGTACCTGGACCGGGTGATCAAGTTCGTCGACCGCACCGGCAACGACGACAAGCGCGTGCAGGACATCATCGAGAACTGGGCCATGGTGCTCGACCTGCTCGAACGCGACCCGATGGAGTGCGCGAACCTGCTCGACTGGCCCGCCAAGCTGCGCCTGCTCGAGGGCATGCGCAGCCGCGAGGGCCTCGGCTGGGCGGCCCCCAAGCTGCACCTGATGGACCTGCAGTACTCCGACGTGCGCTTGGACAAGGGTCTCTACAACCGCCTGGTCGCGCGCGGCTCGATGAAGCGGCTGATCACCGAGCAGCAGGTCCTCGACGCCATGACCAATCCGCCCACCGACACCCGCGCCTACTTCCGCGGCGAGTGCCTGCGCCGCTTCGGCGCCGACATCGCGGCGGCCAGCTGGGACTCGGTGATCTTCGACCTGGGCGGCGACTCCCTGGTCCGCATCCCCACCCTGGAACCGCGCCGCGGCACCAAGGCCCACGTCGGCAAACTCCTCGACGGGGTGACCACCGCCGCCGACTTGGTGGAGCAGCTGACGACGTAAACCACACGGGCGCCACCGCGGGTTTCGAGCGAAGCGAGATCGGGCATTGTCCGTTCGCGGCTCGAGCCACAAGGGGGCCGCGAACACTCGGCGCCGCAGTCGCTGCAAAATCGACACAGCGCCGAAGGCGCTGCCGAACCAACACCGCACACAAAATAGGCACGCTGTCGGTGCTGGTAGGTAGTGTTGAGGGACGAGCACGGACAATGCTCATGATCGGGATCGTGCTCACCATGTGTTCCGGTCATGATGAGGACAGAGGAGGTCGGCTGCCATGGCACAAGAGCAGACCAAGCGCGCCGGGGGTGGCGACGAGGACGAGGGCCCCGACGGTGTAGACGCCGCCGGTCAGGAGCGCCGCGAGAAGCTGGCGGAGGAAACCGACGACCTGCTCGACGAGATCGATGACGTGCTCGAGGAGAACGCCGAGGACTTCGTCCGCGCGTACGTGCAGAAAGGTGGCCAGTGACAGTCGGTGACCCCTCGCGTCTCCACCTGGGGTACGCCCTTTCTTCCTTCTCCGACTATCTCCGTATGCATGCACCGGATCTGTTGCCAGGCAACAGGTTCGCCCAGGGTGCCGCCGGAATCCCCGGCGGCACTTCCGCGAAGGAGATCGCTCCGCACGGCACCACCATCGTCGCGGTGAGTTATCGCGGCGGTGTGCTGATCGCCGGCGACCGGCGCGCCACGCAGGGGAACCTGCTGGCCAGCCGGGATATCGAGAAGGTGTACATCACCGACAGCTATTCCGCGGCAGGCATCGCAGGCACCGCGGGTATGGCGGTGGAGATGGTGCGGATCTTCGCGGTGGAGCTGGAGCACTACGAGAAGTTGGAGGGCGTGCCGCTGACCTTCGACGGCAAGGCCAACAAGCTGTCGAAGATGGTGCGCGAGAATCTGCCCGCGGCCCTGCAGGGTCTGGCGGTGGTGCCGATGCTGGTCGGCTACGACCTGGACGCCACCGATCCGGACAAGGCGGGCCGCATCGTTTCGTTCGATGTGGTGGGTGGACGCAGCGAGGAGCGTTTCGGGTACGCCGCGGTCGGTTCCGGCTCGATGTTCGCGAAGTCTTCGCTGAAGAAGCTGTACGCCAAGGGACTCGATCAGGACCGCGCGTTGCGCATCGCCGTCGAGTCGCTGTTCGACGCGGCCGACGACGACACCGCGACGGGTGGCCCGGATCTGGTGCGCGGCATCTTCCCGACGGCGATCGTGATCGACGAGGAGGGTGCGGTCGAGGTGGCCGAGTCGCGGCTGGCGGAGATCACCCGCGGCATCGTCGCCGACCGCGAGGCCGCCGAGGAAGGGAGCGCCTGATCATGACGTTGCCGTACTACGCGTCGGCCGAGCAGATCATGCGCGACAAGACCGAGCTCGCGCGCAAGGGCATCGCTCGGGGGCGCAGCGTCGTGGTCTTGACGTATGACAAGGGTGTGCTGTTCGTCGCCGAGAACCCCTCCGCGACGCTGCACAAGGTGAGTGAACTCTACGACCGCATCGGGTTCGCCGCGGTCGGGAAGTACAACGAGTTCGAGAATCTGCGCAGGGGCGGCATCCTGCAGGCCGACATCCGGGGGTATCAGTACGACCGCCGCGATGTCACCGGCCGCGCATTGGCCAACGCCTACGCGCAGACTCTCGGCACGATCTTCACCGATCAGCTCAAGCCCTACGAGGTGGAGATCTGTGTGGCGGAGGTCGGTTATCCGGAACAGGCCGCGCAATCGGTGCTATACCGGATCACCTTCGACGGGTCGATCGTGGACGAGCGGGAGTTCGTGGTGATGGGCGGCACGACCGAGCCGATCGTCACCGCGTTGAAGTCGTCCTACCAACCGGGCCTCGACCTGGCGTCGGCGGTCGGCGTCGCGGTGCGCGCGCTGCAAGCGGGCGTCCCGGAAGGCGCGGAGAAGGAGAAGCGGGTGCTGGGTGTGAGCTCGCTCGAGGTCGCGACCTTGGAGCAGGCGCGTCCACGCCGGGCGTTCCGGCGGGTGCCCAACGCGGCGCTGGAGCGTTTGCTGAACCCGGCGGAAGCCGCCGAGCAGGCCGCTGCGGACCAGTCCGGCTCCGAGTCGGAGCAGGACAAGCCGTCGGCGAAGGAGACTCCGTCAGCGGAGTGATCCGGCGGGAGTGATCCCAGCGGCGACGAGTTCGACGGCCCGCGAACCACGGCAGGTTCGCGGGCCGTATCGACATGTCCGGTGCCGGACCGAACCGTGCATCCTCCGGTGAAACCGGCGTTCCACCCGGCCGAATTCCGACAAAGCGGGCCAAATCGTTGTGAAGACGTATGCATCCGGGTTGTTCGGTGCCCCACGCAACACGCCGACATGGCTGTAATGTCGATAGTGTGCAGCGACGAATTATGGGGATCGAGACCGAGTTCGGTGTGACATGCACCTTCCACGGTCACCGTCGACTGTCCCCCGACGAGGTGGCCCGGTATCTGTTCCGCCGGGTGGTGTCCTGGGGCCGTAGCTCGAACGTGTTCCTCCGCAACGGTGCCCGGCTCTACCTCGACGTCGGGTCGCATCCGGAGTACGCGACCGCGGAATGCGACAACCTGGCGCAATTGGTGACCCACGACCGTGCGGGCGAGCGGGTCCTCGAAGAGTTGCTGATCGACGCCGAGCAGCGTCTGGCCGAAGAAGGCATCGGCGGCGACATCTACCTGTTCAAGAACAACACCGACTCCGCGGGCAACTCCTACGGCTGCCACGAGAACTTCCTGGTGGTGCGGGCGGGGGAGTTCTCCCGGATCTCCGACGTGCTGCTGCCGTTCCTGGTCACCCGCCAGCTGATCTGCGGCGCGGGCAAGGTGCTGCAGACCCCGAAGGCCGCCACCTTCTGCCTGTCGCAGCGTGCCGAGCACATCTGGGAGGGCGTCTCCTCGGCGACCACGCGCTCGCGGCCGATCATCAACACCCGCGACGAGCCACACGCCGACGCGGAGAAGTACCGCCGCCTGCACGTGATCGTCGGCGACTCGAACATGTCCGAGACCACCACCATGCTCAAGGTCGGCACGGCCGCCCTGGTGCTGGAGATGATCGAGGCGGGCGTCTCGTTCCGCGACTTCGCGCTGGACAATCCGATCCGCGCGATCCGCGAGGTCAGCCACGACCTGACCGGTCGTCGTCCGGTGCGCCTGGCGGGCGGCCGGCAGGCCAGCGCCCTGGACATCCAGCGCGAGTACTACGCCCGCGCCGTGGAGCACCTGCGCAATCGGGACCGCGATCCGCAGATCGACCAGGTGGTGGACCTGTGGGGCCGCACCTTGGACGCGGTCGAGGCGCAGGACTTCGCGAAGGTCGACACCGAGATCGACTGGGTGATCAAGCGCAAGCTGTTCCAGCGCTACCAGGACCGCTACGGCATGGAACTGTCCGATCCCAAGATCGCCCAGCTGGATCTGGCCTATCACGACATCAAGCGCGGACGCGGCGTCTTCGACCTGCTGCAGCGCAAGGGCCTGGCCAAGCGCGTCACCGAGGACGAGGCCGTGGACGCCGCCGTCGACACCCCGCCGCAGACCACCAGGGCGAAGCTGCGCGGTGACTTCATCACCGCCGCCCAGGAGGCCGGCCGCGACTTCACCGTCGACTGGGTGCACCTGAAGCTGAACGACCAGGCGCAGCGCACCGTGCTGTGCAAGGATCCGTTCCGCTCGGTCGACGAGCGCGTCGATCGCCTGATCGCGTCGATGTAATCCCCAGCGCCTGCGGCGCTGGGTGTTCGCGGCCCTCTTGTGGCTCGCGTGCGCGGCGCCGGGCCGGGAACGGCGGATGCTCGGTCTCGCTTCGCTCGAAGGTCGTCGTTGGGGTGCGCTGGGGCTTCGGTGCCTGAGGTTGCGCCTGCGTGCATGATCGAGACATGATCATCGCCTTCTCCGTCACACCGCTCGGGACCGGCGTCGACGTCGGGCGCGCCGTCGCGGAGGCGGTCCGCGTGGTGCGTGCCAGTGGACTGCCCAATCGCACCGACGCCATGTTCACCACCATCGAGGGCGAATGGGACGAGGTGATGGCCGTGGTGAAACAGGCGACCGACGCCATCCTCGCCGTCGCGCCGCGCTGCAGCCTGGTGCTGAAGGCCGACATCCGCCCCGGCGTGACGGACGCGATGACCGCCAAGGTGGAGAAAGTGGAGCGCTACCTGGCCGAAGGCTGAGGACCCGCGCGTTCCAGCCGAGCCGATGGTCCACCTCCGCAGCGCGGTACCGACCCTTGTCGCTGCCGCGCCCGGTCCGCTCCTCGGACGCGAATCCAAGGCCAAGGCCGCCACCGCGAAGTCGTATTCCAGCCGAAACGATTGCCCGAGGGGCAAACGCCGAAGTCGGGACATGCATCTTCCAGCGTGCCCAACGCACCTCGACTACGCCTTTCGAGCGAAGCGAGACCGAGCCTGTTCCGTTCGCGGCCCGGCTCGCGTGTGCGCGGTCGCCGCGTACGCGACGAAGGAGCAAGCGGCGGTCGCGCACACGCGAG